>CAYHEU010000037.1:0-8520 GCA_964355785.1 uncultured Candidatus Saccharibacteria bacterium
TATTGACGGCTGGAAAGCACGAGAAGCGTTGAAAAAAGAAAAACCCAGCGAGTGGGGAAATGTTCGGGGCGCTCTCGATTATTTGGGAACTCGGAACATCCTCCTTACCGCAGATTTTTCGAAGCTCAAGAGTTGGGTGGAAAATTTCATTGAAAGTCAGCTCGCTTCTTATAGCAATCAGACAAGATTAAAAGAATCTCTTGGTTATTATACTGAGGCGATCGTGCTTTCCAAGGCCCTCCCCGGTGCTGACGATACTCTCGGAAACGTCTCACGGTATTACCGTTTCCTTCCCAAAAATTTTTATGACGGAGAATTCTTAGTGCGAGGTGGCGTTCCTTATCTCCGCCTCGGGGGCGCAGAATATAATCTGAGGGATTTGGATTATAAAGCTTACTACGATTATTACTACTCTGGCGATGAGGAGAAGGCCACGAGTTCCGAGAAAGGAAAACCTCTAAAGGCATCAGATGTTGTCAAAAACATCAATACGAGCGTAGTTCTCTCGGACTGGAACGCCTTGAAAAGTTTGGGAATAGGTCTCGCGTTTCTTGAAGACGGCGTTGACATTAAGATTGCCCTTAATAATCCCCTTGGTGGCGAACCAGATGCTCCGAATAAGGGTTCCGTGTTTTCAATTTCGCCCCAAATTCTCATTGGCACAGGGGCAGGAGTTGGAACCCTTATTTTAGTGGCAGCAGGCCTCTTCTTGTTGAAGCGGAGACGAAAATCACCGGTTGCCGCGATTGTGTCGGAAGCGACTGCGGGTCGTATCTCTTTGGGCGCAACTCCCCGAGAAATAAATAATTCAGCGCCTGCGACCATGCCTACTATTCCAAAAGAGGTGTCGGACTATATTCGGCAAAGCCGGGCATCAGGAATAGCGGACGAAACAATTCGCGATACGCTGATAAAAAATAATTGGCCAGCCGATCTTGTTTCTAAGGCGCTTGCCACTTTTATTGACTAGGAGTTGATAAATATAGAATACTCCTTCTTTCCAATGGAAAAAAGCCGACCAATTATTAAAAATTGTCCGGCGTGCCGTAAGTTTCAATCAGAAGAGCAGGAAAAACTTCCGCCGGAATAGTTTCCGGCTTTTTTATTTGTAGATGCTTGAATTGGACAAATAATTGAAATAGGATATGTAATAAGCCTGCATAGCTCAATGGTTAGAGCGGTGCTCTCATAAGGCATAGACGAAGGTTCGATTCCTTCTGCAGGCACCATAAGAAGATTAAGAGGAATTTTATTTTCCAAACAATGGGCTTCCACAGTGGGCGGGCAAGTAAGCGACGGGTCGGGCCTGCACGCCGAAGTGCGTTACGGCACGCAGGCGTGAGTTCCCTGCCCGCCGTATCCGTGAGCTCACGGAGCAGGCGGGGATCCCCACCCCAGCCACAACAGTCCGACCTCCTGTGGTATAATAGAGTCAATGTTAAATTTTCTCGTCAGAGCAAAGAAATTTTTGCTCTACGGATTTGCGATAGTAGGTGTGCTCGCGCTTCTCTGGTTCGTATTCGCCTTTGGGCTAAATTTTGCCCGGCGGGCGGTATACATCCCCTCTTTCTATGAAGGGGGTGCCGTAGGGGCTCCTCTTACCGGCACTCAGGACCTGCGGGGCCCCTCATTTGATTTCTTTGGAAGTGCTTCGAAGCAGAATGTGGCACCGCCAGCCGCGGGGAATAAATCTGGAGGAGAAGGTCCACTTACCCAACGGAAAGTTGTGAAGAACGGTTCGCTCTCGCTTCTTGTAAAGAAAGCGGAAGAGGTTGCGGCGTCGATCCAAGCGGTCGCCGAGCGCCTGGGCGGCTTCGTTCAGGATTCGCAAGTCTACGAGGTTTCCGCAGGTGTAAAATCCGGCACGGTAACGATCCGGGTTTCCGCCGATAAATTCAATGAGGCAGTGAGCGAGATTAAAAAGCTTGCAGTCAAGGTTGAGAGAGAAAATATAAGCGCGCAGGACGTTACCGAGCAATTTGTGGATCTTGAGGCACAACTCAAGAACTATAGGGCGGAGGAACAGCAATATTTGAGAATTATGGAGCAAGCGCTCACCGTGCAGGATACCCTCGACGTTGCCCAGCGCCTCGCATATGTCCGCGGAAATATTGAGCGCACGCAGGGTCAGCTCCAATACCTCTCGCGCCAGGTTGATATGTCGACGATTACCACGATGCTCACCGCAGAAGCGGATATCGAGGTGTTTGGCATCCGCTGGCGGCCGCTCTTTGTGGTGAAGCAAGCATTCCGCGGATTGTTGAGCGGTCTCACCGGCTATGTTGACGCGATGATTGCATTTGTCTTCCGCTTGCCCGTGTACCTCCTCTGGATCGCGACGCTTGCGGTAATTATCTTCCTCGCGTGGAAAGTTACTATGTGGATAAAAAGAAAATTCTTCTCCAAACATTTTCCCGAAACCCCATAAGTCATCTTCTTGTTGGTAAAAGCGGCGTATGCGCCGCTTTTGTTTTTAGTGAGTAGCTCTGATAAGATTTTAGATAATGAGCTTGGAGAAAATTCGGGAGTCGGCATTTCGGGCGATTAAGGAGGCAACGATACCCGAAGCGCTGGAGCAGATCCGCATTCATTACTTAGGAAGGAAAGGAGAACTTACCGCGATTTTGAGATCTCTTGGCGAACTTCCTATTGAGGAACGACGCAAACTCGGGCCCATTGCGCAGGCGCTGAAGCGTGAGGTTGAAGAGCTCCTCAAGAAAAAGAAAGAAGAACTTTCTACTTCCTACTCACTACTTTCTACTCCCTCGGTAGATATCACCGCTCCGGGAAGAAAAAAGTTCCTCGGCCACCCGCATCCGCTCACAAAAGTAGAGCAGGACGCGCGGAGAATTTTCTTGGGAATGAATTTTTCCGTTGTGGAGGGTCCGGAGATTGAAACCGAATACTACAATTTTGACGCCCTAAACATTCCGCCGAATCATCCGGCGCGGGAGGCGTGGGATACATTCTGGATAAAATCATCACAAACCAATCACAAATCTATTCGCGAATATTCGCGAAAGGGTATTCGAGATGGATTAGAGAGATTACTCCTTCGCACCCACACAAGCCCCGTCCAGATTCGTTACATGGAAAAAAATAATCCGCCGTTTCAGATCATTGTTCCGGGGCGCGTGTTCCGCTATGAGGCAACGGACGCGAGCCATGAGGTTAATTTCTATCAACTTGAAGGTCTTATGGTAGGAAAGAGCATTAGCTTGGCGAATTTCAAATTCGTTGTTGAGGAGTTTTTGAAGCGGTTTTTCGCGCCGCAAAAGGTAGAATTTCGCTTCCGACCGAGCTACTTCCCGTTCACCGAACCGAGCGTCGAAGTTGACATCAAGCTAAATTCTAAATCCCAATCCCTAAATTCTAAGTCCGGATGGCTTGAAGTGATGGGCGCGGGGATGGTCCATCCGCGGGTTTTTGAATATGCGCACTACAATCCGCGCGACTGGCGGGGATTTGCTTTTGGAGTTGGCTTGGATCGTCTCGCGATGATTAAATACAAGATTCCCGACATCCGTTTGTTTTATTCGGGGGATTTGAGATTTATCAGACAATTTTAGAAATGAAATTTTCCTATTCGCTTATCAAAAAATTCGTTCCGCGCCTTCCGGCGAAACAAAAACTCGCCGAGGCGATCAATCTACATTCGTTTGAGGTGGAGAGCGTAAAGGCGGATATTTTGGATATCAACCTGCCGCCGAATCGGTATTCCGACTGCGCGTCGCACATTGGCATCGCGCGCGAAGCCGCGGCGATTTTCAGCTTGACTCTCAAGAATCCGGTGATGCGGATCGTAAACCCTCCCACGAATCAAGGGCGGTTTTCGGTTGAAGTGAAAAATAAAAAACTCTGCCCGCGGTATGTGGCACGACTTTTTGAGGTAAAGAAAATCGGTTTTTCTCCGGCGTGGCTTATAAAAATTCTCAAGGACTGTGGACTCAAACCTATCAATTACATCGTAGACCTCATGAATTATGTGATGCTTGAAACGGGCCAGCCGCTCCACGCGTTTGATTTTGAAAAACTCCGCGGCAAGAAAATTGTGGTCCGTCCCGCAAAGAAGAGCGAGAAAATAGAAACATTAGACGGCCAGCGATTTATGTTTGATAAGGACGTACTCGTGATTGCGGATGCCGACCGTCCCCATGCAATCGCCGGTGTCAAAGGCGGTGCAGCTTCTGGCGTGAGCGCAAAGACAAAATCGATTATTGTTGAATCCGCAAATTTTGACGCGGTTTCAATTTATAAAACCTCGCGCCGCCTGAAACTCCAAACCGATGCCTCGCTTCGTTTCTCGCACGCGATTAGCCCCGAGCTTGCGGGTATCGGCATTGACCGCGCAACGGAGCTTTTGCGCAAAGCCGGCGCAAAACTCGTGGACTCGGTAGACGTCTATCCGCGACCGGTTAAGGACGAAATTATTGAGTTCAATCCGCAAGAATACGAAGTGCTCGTTGGCGCGAAAGTCAGTGAAGCGAAAGCAAAAAATCATTTCCGCCGTCTAGGATTTGCTATTGAGAAGACCCGTTTCGCCGAGGCCGAAGCGAGGCGAGGCAAAAAGCTTGTCACCGGAAATTTCTTAGTACGTATCCCCGCATGGCGCACCGACATTGAAAACTTTGAGGATTTGGCGGAAGAAATCGCGCGGCTCTCTGGTTACAATAAATTGAAATCACAGCCGCCGACGGTGAGTTTGCGGCCCGCGCGCGAGGACGACACCCCCACCTTCAAAGATAAAGCGCGACGCGTACTTTTGGGACTCCAGCTTGATGAAATATATAACTACTCCTTCGTATCCGAAGGAGATGTGAAGGAGAGAAATCTTTTCGGTTGGCAACCCGTTCAGCTTGAAAATTCAATCAGTAAGGAATTTGAATATCTGCGCGCAAGTTTAGAGCCGGGAATCTTCAAAAACCTTAAAGACAACAGCCGTTTCTACGAAAGAGTGGGGGTGTTTGAGATCGGCAAGGTGTTCGGTCTTGCCCGCCGAAGCCGCGGCGGAGGAGGGCCAATCAGCGAGCGATTGTTCTTAGGGATCGGCATGGCCGCGAAAAAAGACGAGAAAGTCGTGTTGGAACTCAAGGGCGCGTTTGATGAATTTCTGAAAGGCGTGGGACTCGCGGATTATTTCTTTAACGAAGTTCAGGGCGTGCTCCGGATTGAATCGGGACGTGACATATTGGGATTTATTATTCCGGTGGAAGAAAGTATCGGCAAGCAGTGGCACGCGGCCTTCGGCGAGCTTGACATGGAAAAACTTCTCGCGCTTGCGGAGGAAGAGAAAGAATTTGAGCCGCTCACGAAGTATCCGACCGTGATGCGCGACATCTCCATTCTTGTTGACCGCTCCGTGCGGATAGGGGAGATACTGGAGGCGATAGAGGATGCGAGCCCCAAGCTTACCGAAAACGTTGATCTGGTTGATGAGTACGTTGACGAAGGCTTCCACGGGAAACAGAGTCTAACCTTCCGCATCGTATTTCAAGCGGAGGACAGGACGCTCACCGATACGGAAGTTGAAAGAGAGCTTGAAAAAGTTGTTTCGGGGCTCAGAAAGAATTTTAAAGCGGAGGTGAGATAGTCATAAAAAAATCGGCGAGACGTTCTCGCCGATTGCATGCGGTGTTACCCCGGAGGCTGGGATTACGATGTGATGCGGCGTGTCTTGCCGTCCAGCCCGTCCTTCCTGGATGTTTCCCATACACACGCCTTATAGGGTGGGGAGCGTCGGCCGCCACGGAGGGTAATCTTTCTCACGGAATCGAGGAGTATTATTTTCTTGGAGTGAACACTCGGCCTGTGCACCAGCGCAAGTTCGATGTGGACGTCATGCTCGGTACAGTAGTCATCACACAGGGTGGCGATCGTCGTTTCGTGTTCGTCAAGGTTGCTGTCTACATAGGTGACGTCCACCTTGTCCGCCCTTGAGAGATCTCTTGCGAGCTTCCTCACCTGTCTACCTCTGAGTTTCATGTCGTTCTCCTGTGATGTCGTTGGTCCTGAAACTAGTGTAAGGTTTTTTCTTTTCTTTCGTCAAGTTTCCAATTCTGCTTAACGGTTATTATTTCCCAGTGGTTGTCGAAAGGGCGATGACGCCAATCACCGCAAGTGCGATTCCTATGAGTTGGTGTGTTTTCAGTTTTTCGCGATTTACAAAAATGCCGAGGAGCACCGCGAGTGCGATGTAGCTTTCGCTCACCGTGGTTGCGATAGAGATAGGAATGTAGCGAACGGAGAATGCGAAGGATATCCACGCAATATTATCAAATGCGCTGAAGGCGAGGATTGTTTTCCCGTGCCGGCGTATATCCTCTGAGACAGAGCGCAATTCCCCGCGATAGGCGAGGTAGAAAATACAGATAACCGCGAGCGCGGTGTGGAGAAACCAGATGGTCATAAGCGGAGACGTCTCTTGGCTCCCCACGCCAGTCAGGAAGTTCACCAGCGCCATCCCTATCGCGCCGACACCAGCAAGGACGAATCCTTTTTCAAACACGCGCCTGTGGTAGTGGAGATGGGTATGGTGAATAGTAACGGCAAGCGTGATGCCGAGGAATACCGTAAATATCAAAATACCCTGCGTGAGGGTTATTGTTTCATTCCAGAAGAGCAAGCTCAAACCCACCGTGATAGGAAGCTCAATCGCGAAAACCGGCTCAATGATCGCAATTTTTCCTTTCTTCAGAGCCTGGAATTCAAAGAGTGCCGCGAAGAGCGTGACGACAAGAAGAAGAAAAAAGAGCAGGGCGTTCGGCCCGTGGGTGAGGGTCGGGATGATCTCGCCTGCAACGAACGGGAAGAGCAAGATGCCCCCCAAGGAACCGATGTAGAAAAGCGTTTTCCAGTTGCCGACCGTGCGCGTACCGCGCTGGATAAAAAAATCCCCAAATGTCCAGCCGAGGAGCGCAAGAAGGGCGAAAAGTATTCCTAGTGCGTCCATTTGTAATCAGTGTATAATCAAAGGAAATGGCAGGCAATATTCCGCGCGAGGTTATATCGATCGCCGAGAAACTTTCTCACGCCGGTTTCGAGGCGTACTTGGTGGGCGGTTGCGTCCGAGATTTAATCTTGAGCGAAGCCGAAGGACTACCTATTGAACCGAAGGATTGGGATATTGCGACAAACGCCAAGCCGGAAGAGATACAAAAAATTTTCCCAGAAAGTATTTATGAAAATAATTTCGGAACAGTGGGAGTTAAAATCGAATCAGAAAATCCGAAACTTAAAGTTGTTGAAGTAACTACATTTAGACTGGAAGGTAAATACACCGACAAGCGCCATCCGGATGAAATAAAATTTGCCACCGCCATAAAAGATGATCTCTCGCGCCGGGATTTCACAGTGAACGCCATAGCCATGACCACGGACGGCGAAATTACTGATCCGTTTGATGGCCGGGGCGACCTGGTAAGCAGGATAATCCGCACGGTTGGCAAGCCGGAAGAAAGATTCAACGAAGATGCGCTTCGGCTTATGCGTGCGGTGCGATTTGCAACAGAGCTTAGTGATTTTTCCGCCAAAGGCGGACCAACCTCTGGCTGGCAGATGGATTTAAATACCCGCTGGGCGATTGAGAAAGAGGCGGGACTTTTGGAGATGATCGCCAAAGAGAGGATTCGGGATGAATTTATAAAAATCATTATGAGCGACCGGGCGGCGGAGGGGATTATTCTCCTTGAAGAACTAAATCTTCTCCGTTATGTGATACCTGAACTTCGCGAGGGGTTGGGCGTGGGACAGAACAAACATCACATCTATACCGTTTTTGAACATAACGTGAAAGCGCTGGATTATGCGGCGAAGCAAAATTATTCCCTTGAAGTTCGGCTCGCCTCACTTTTTCACGATTTAGGTAAACCCAAAGCAAAACGAGGAGAAGGACCTGATTCTACGTTCCACGGGCACGAAATTATAAGCGCGAAGATGGCGGCCAAAGCCCTTGAACGTCTCAGGTTTCCCAAGGACATCATTGAGCAAGTCATACATCTGGTCCGCTATCACATGTTCTATTACAACGTAGGGGAGGTGTCGGAGGCGGGCGTACGGAGATTTTTGGCGCGGGTGGGCCCGGATACGATACCAGATCTCATAAAGCTCCGGGAGGCAGACCGTATCGGCTCGGGCGTGCCGAAAGCTGTTCCGTATAAGTTGCGTCATCTCCTCTTTATGATTGAGAAGGTGAAGAAGGATCCACTCTCGCCCAAGATGCTTAAGATAAACGGGGAAGACGTAATGAAATTCGCGAAGCTCGCCCCTGGGCCGAAGGTTGGCTATATTTTGGCAATTCTCCTTGAGGAGGTGCTTGATGATCCGAAAAAGAATATGCGAGAGCTTTTAGAATTAAAAGTTAAGGATTTGGAAAAATTATCCGAGGGAGAGCTCAAGAAAATGGCCGAGAAAGCTAAGGAAACGAAAGAGGAATTTGAAGGCGGTATTGAAGACGAGATGAAAAAGAAATACTATGTGAAGTGAAAAGCGGGCCGTAGTATACCGGTAGTACGTGCGCTTCGG
>CAYHEU010000038.1:0-8141 GCA_964355785.1 uncultured Candidatus Saccharibacteria bacterium
CAAAATCACGGGGAAGTAATTCAAAGGAGGGAGCTTAGTTAAGTGGTATAACGGTGGTCTCCCCGCCTGCCTTGCCAATATGGGGCTATAGTTCAATGGTAGAACGTCGGTCTCCAAAACCGATGATCGAGGTTCGACTCCTCGTGGCCCCGCAAGTACGGCGGGCAGGCAAAACCGCGATCGGGGGTTCAATTCCCTCAGCTCCCGCTAGAAAAGGTGGGGGACGATTCTCCCGACGCACAATATTGTAATTTAAGATAAAGAAGTCGGGATCCCGACTTTACGTCGGGACTAGTGCCCCCGCTGATTAGAATCGCTTAGTGAATTTCTGAGCTTAGCGATTCAATCATCTCTTCGAGACTGAGGCTCAGAGCCGAAGGCCTGAGTTCGTCGAATGGATTGACATATTTTTGGGGTTGGCTATACTTTACATAATTCCAAAGACCATGGGCAGTCGCCTTCGGCGACGTAGGCTTGCCCGCCGTAGCTTGAGCGAAGGCGGGACCCATCGAGGAACATTACCAGGAATTAGCCACTAGCCAATAGGATATAGAGCTAAGGAATCAGTAATGAGATGCCTGCCTTTGGAAGCAGGTTTTTTTATTGGTATTTGCAATGAAATCGCGACAGCAAAAGCAGGAAGAATTAAAAAAGGGAAAGGAGCTCTTAGAAAAGAGCCAGTTTTTGATTTTTACTGACTTTACAAAGATTACTGCAGAGAGCTTGAGGCGCCTTCGCAGGGAACTCAAAGAAGTCGGTGCCAATTTTTTGGTGATCAAGAAGCGGCTGCTCAACATTCTTCTAAAAGAAAAAGGATTGGATTTTGACACGACGAAGCACAAAATTTCCATGGGAACGGTGTTCGCTCCGGATATTGAAAAATCGGCTGGTTCCGTTTTTAAGCTTTTCAAGGAGCTTGGTGTTGAGAAAGAAAAGATTCTTGGCGGCTATGACGTGAAAAACAAAACCGCGATCGAGCCGGAGAAAGTTTTGATGATAGGGCAACTCCCGTCTCGCGAAGTGCTCTTGGCGCAGCTCGCAGGTATGATCGCGGCGCCGATTCGTTCATTCCTTTATGTACTCAAAGAAAAGAGTAAAATGGTCGAAACCAAAAATTAATTAAAACCATGGCAGATAAATTTCAGGATTTGATCTCAAAAATTGAATCTTTAACCGCACTTGAACTCGCGGAGCTTGTGAAGGCGCTTGAGGAGAAATTCGGCATCTCGGCGGCGGCGCCGGTTGCGGCGGGTCCGGCTGGAGCGCCGGCGGAGGAGAAAACCGCCTTCAACGTGATCTTGAAGTCCGGCGGCGAGCAGAAAATTAACGTCATCAAAGTAATTCGTGAAGTGACCACGCTCGGTCTCAAAGAAGCGAAAGACCTTGTGGACGGCGCGCCGAAGACAATCAAGGAAGGATTGAAGAAAGAAGAAGCGGAAGAGATAAAGAAGAAAGTTGAAGCGGCCGGCGGAAAAGCGGAGATAGAGTAATCGCGAATTCTTCGACAAGCTCAGGATAAATGAATGATAGTGAGCGGAATCGAACTATAATGCGAATCGCGAGGTAATAACGCGAATACTTGATGTGCTCGCGTTATTTATTTAGAATTGGAATGAATTTGGGTCCATAGCTCAGTGGCACCCGCCCGAACGGCTGAATCGTTCAGTTGGGCGGGGAGCGTTTGATTCAGATGTATATAGTTTATGTTCTTCAAGATGAGGCGGGGAAGTTTTATAAGGGGATGACGAATGATCTTAAGAGACGGTTAAGGGAACACAGGTCGGGTCAGACCATAACGACTGCACGTATGAGAAATTTATCTCTTGCATACAAGGAAGAATTTAATAGCTTTGACGAAGCGAAGGAAAGGGAATTATATTTTAAGTCAGCAGCCGGTAGAAGATTTTTGAAAAAGGTCATTAAAAATTAAGATCTGTGCCTACTGGTGGGCGTTTAGCTCAGTGGCAGAGCGTTCCGTTCACATCGGAAAGGTCGCTGGTCCGATCCCAGCAACGCCCACCAATAGGCACACACTTTAGCTCAGTGGCACCCGCCCGAACGGCTGAATCGTTCAGTCGGGCGGGGAGCGTTCCGTTCACATCGGAAAGGCCAGAAGTTCGATCCTTCTTGGACCCACGGGTAAAGAGGGTGAGGGAGAGAGGTCGCTGGTCCTCCGCCCGGACGAAAGTCCCCGCCAGAATGACTTTGTCGGGCTGGCGTTCGGACGGGGATCCCTGCCTGCCGGCAGGCAGGCCAGCAACGCCCACAATGAAAAATTTCTTAAGACCCACTAAGCAAAAATTCAGGATCTTTTTTCTGCTGATACCAGTTGCGATTATTCTCGTTGCAATCGCGCTTCTTGCTAGAACACCAATTCTTGTTCTTTTCATCACTGTACCGATCCGTTTCTTTGATTTTATAACCGCTGGGGCGTTCAAGCCGGGTAATTGCGGATTTATATGTTTTCCAACGCTACCACAAATATCATTTGTCTTGATTTTTGATGTCGTGCTACTTTATGTGGTTGCCTGTGTGATCTCTTGGTTTCGATCGAGAAGAAGCGAAAGTTAAAATCCTAACAGGGCGCACAATGAAACAATGAAAGAAATCATTTTTTTATTCTTATTATTAGTGATTTTAGCTTCTCCACTAATTGTGCTTGGAAGGTCAAGCGATGCAATAGCAGAATTATTAACCCAGAAAATAAAGACTGATTGCGAAGGGAAAGACATTGTTGGTTGGACTAAACAGATAATGGAGCCATCTATTAGTTCTACTATTCCATGGCCGAACTGGAATAATACCGAAACTATCTCAAGTATTATTCAAGAACTTAGAAATGCTGAGCCATTTATATTTGCGCAGTGTGAAAGCAGAGGTCTTGTTCCGATCTTTGGAAGTGGTCTTTTTGGATGTGGGGTTTTGACTTGTGGTGTCAATAAATTGGATGTATCGGTAGACGAATATCGTTGGAATGGTGAAAAAATTGTTTCTCCGTCAGCAGTTCAGACTAACATAAATTCTCCCAATCCAATTCAGATTGTTGGTGGTGGGGGTGTTGTGACGGGGGGTGAGAAAACAACAAATTTTAATTTCGGTTTAACCCTTGAACTCTTCGGTATTTCGTTGCTATCCATTAGTGGTGTTTTGTATCTAATTGCTGAGAAGAAAAAGCAAAAACGTAAGTGAACAACTTGTTAATATCTTGAGAGCGTTTTAAAAACTTTTCCGCATAAATAAAGGATTTTTGCCCCGAGCTTGCCGAGGGGTTTTTCATTTTGGAGAAAAATAGGGGAGTGGTTTAAAGTTATATGGAAGTGGGGAATTGTGGATAAAGTTGGGGATAAAGTGCCACTTCTGGGGATATCCGTCACCCTACGCAAGCGGAGCAAGCGTATAGGGTGGACGAGATACCGAGCACATAACGTAATTATGTGCTCGGTGCTGAATTTTTCAGCCAATCGCTTCGCTCTTGGGAAAAAATCGCATGTTGCTCGGCGAATACACACATAATTTAGATATCAAAGGTCGAGTGGCGGTTCCGGCGAAGTTTCGCGAAAAATTAACTGCCGGCGCCATTATTACGCGCGGACTTGATAATTGTCTGTTTCTTTTCGCGAACAAGGAGTGGGAAGCGCTTGCGGCGAAACTGACGGCGCTGCCACTCGCGCAATCAAACTCGCGCGCGTTCGCGCGCTTGATGCTCGCGGGCGCGATGGACGTGGAAATCGACAATCAGGGAAGAATATTGATTCCCGATTATCTGCGGAAATACGCGGGGCTCAAAAAACAAGTGGTGGTTGCGGGTCTCTATAACCGCGTAGAGATCTGGGACGCGGAGAATTGGGAGCGTTATAAGCAGAAGACGGAGAGCGCGTCAGACGAGATTGCCGAAAAGTTGGGCGAGTTAGGTATATAAAAATGGACTAATTCCTAATTTCTAATATCTAATCAATCCCCAATGTCCAAAATTTAGAAATTAGGTCAATTAGGAATTAGAAATTGTGAGCCATACACCTGTTCTTTTAAACGAAGTAATAAGATTCTTAGATCCGAAACCGGGAGAATTCATCATAGACGGCACGGCCGACGGCGGGGGACATTCGGAAGCGATTTTGGAAAAAATTCTTCCGAACGGGAAACTTTTGGCTCTGGACTGGGACGATGAGATGGCGACGGAACTCAAAGCGAAGCTCACGAACCCAATAGCGATGGTTGCGACAGGCAACTACGCCGACCTTCCCGAGATTCTCACGGAACTCAAACTCCCTAAGGCCGACGGCTTGCTCTTGGATCTCGGATTTTCTTCTGAACAGCTTGAACGCTCGGGGAGGGGATTCAGTTTTGCGAAAGACGAGCCGCTTCTTATGACGTACAGCGACGACGAGAAGCCGGTATGGAAAATTCTTGCGGAGCTGGACGAGCGGGAACTTATGAAGATTATCTATGACTATAGCGGAGAAAAGTTTGCGAAGAGGATCGCGAGAGCCGTGAAGACGCAGAAAAATATCCGCACGAGCCGAGAGCTTGCGGAGGTAATCAAAATAGCCGTGCCGGGAAACTACGAAATGCGGCGACTCAATCCCGCGACCCGAACCTTCCAAGCACTCCGCATTTACGCGAATAATGAACTCGGCAATCTGGAAAAAATTCTTGGAAATCTGCCGAAGGTTCTTGCATCCGGCGGGAGAGCGATCGTAATCAGTTTTCACTCGCTCGAGGATAAATTAGTTAAGAATTATTTTCGAAAATTTGAAAAAGAAAAAATTATGAAAATCTTAACCAAAAAACCAATCATGGCGGGAGAGGAGGAGATGATAAAAAATCCCGGAAGTCATTCCGCAAAGCTCCGCGCCGCAGTAATCGCTAATAACGCGAATAACTAATCAAATAACGCGAATTCGCATTATTGAAAGAAGATTGGCGTTATTCGCGAATACTATCATGACGATCATCCAACCAAATAAAAACAAGCCATTTTGGAACAAGGTCCTTATCGCGCTCGGCGCGGCTATTATGAGCGCCGGAATTTCGATTATTATTATCTATAACCAGAACGTTGAATTTGATCATGAAGCCGAGAGGTTGAATACCGAGCTTCAGGATCTCCAGACGGCGGACGCAGAGCTTAAAGAAAAGTTTTTCGAGCTTCTCTCAAGCAACAACTTGGAAAAGCTCGCTTCGGAGCGTCAGCTTATAAAGGAAACAAAACCCCGCTATTTAGAAGTTAATCAAAAATGGGTTTTCGCTTCACAGCAGTAATCGGCGCGTTTTTCATAGGATATTCTTCTTTAATTTTCCAGCTTTATCGTCTCCAGATAGCGCACGGGGAATATTATCAGGCGAAAGCGGCTTCGCAGTACGAGGCGACGGCTTTTCTCGAGGCAAAAAGAGGAACGATCTATTTTATGGAAAAGAACGGGAATAAATTTGCGGCGGGAATCAACAAGGATTTCCCGATGGTATTTGCCGTGCCCAAGGATATTGCCGATGCACGCGAGGCGGCGAATACGGTAGCGCCAATTTTGGGTAAGCCAATTCCCGAACTTCTTGAAAAATTTTCAAAAGAAGACGGTGAGTACAAACTTTTAGAAAGCAAGGTGGATCAGGGAGTCGCGAGGAAAATAGATGCGCTCAAAATGAAAGGCATCTACACAAGCACGGAATCACTCCGCTCTTATCCGCTCGGGGAGGCGGCTGCGCACCTCTTGGGCTTTGTGGGACCGAACGAAGAGGGAAACAAGAAAAGCGGACACTACGGAATCGAAAAATTTTACGAAGAGCGGTTGGCGGGCACATCCGGCGAACTTAAGGACGGGAAATTGATTCTTCCGGAGCACGGGGAAGATTTGGCGCTCACGATAGATCCCACCATTCAAATTGAAGCAGAGAGAATTCTCGATAATTTGATCGAGAAACACAACGCGAAAGGAGGCGGTGCGATCGTGATGGATCCAAAGACAGGGGCGATTCTCGCGATCACGGGGAAGCCGGATTTTGATCCGAATGATTACGGAAAGTATCCGCTCAAAAATTTTTTGAACCCAATGGTGCAAGAAATCTATGAGCCCGGCTCCGTTTTTAAGGTGCTCACTATGTCGGCGGGAATTGATTCTGGAAAGATCACGCCCGAGACGACATACGTGGATACCGGAAGCTTGGTGATTAACGGTCGCCGCATTCAGAACTACGACCTCAAGGAAAAAGGTCCCTACGGACGTATCAGTATGACCAAGGTAATCGAGCGATCCGTAAACACGGGCGCGGTATTTGCCGAGCGTGAGATGGGGCGTACTATTTTCACAAAATATATGGAAAAGTTCGGATTGGGTGAAAAGACCAAAATCGATCTTCCCGGGGAACTCACAGGCGACATTCGAAACTTGAATCCGAAAGCTCGTGATATCGCCTTTGCAACGGCGTCCTACGGGCAGGGGGTTGCGGCAACGCCGATAGGCGTCATCTCTGCGATAGGGGCGATCGCAAACGATGGCGAGCTTATAAGACCGCATGTGAACGCCGAACTTGCGCCGCAAACAGTGCGGAGAGTGATAAGTAAGGCAACCGCAGACAAAGTTACGGGAATGATGGTTTCGGCCGTCGACAAGGCGGAGGTCGCAAAAATAAACGGATATTCGATCGCCGGAAAGACGGGAACTGCGTTCATACCCGATTTCGAGAAAGGGGGCTACACCGAGCGCGTGATCAACACCTACGTGGGTTTTGCCCCTGCGAGCAACCCACGTTTCATTATTCTCGTCAAACTGAACGAACCCGAGGGGAATCCGGTCGCGGGTCTCACGGTCGTGCCCGCGTTCCGCGACTTGGCGCAATTTATTCTCAATTATTTGAACATTCCGCCGGACAGGATAGGGGATGGAACTTAGAACTTAGGACGAAGAACTTAGGACAAGGCCGTGGTGGATTTTCACATCCCGGTATACATTTAAGCTAACAGCCTAAGTTCTAACGGCTAAATCCTAAATACTAAATTAATGAAGGAAATTTTACTCAATATCCTCAGGTGGAAACTGAAGAAGCTCGCCCAGCTTACGATCTGGAAATATCGGCCGGGTATCATTGGAATTACCGGAAGTGTCGGGAAAACCTCGACGAAGCTCGCGATCGCAGCGGTCTTGGGAAGCGAGCGACGCGTGCGGGCGACCGCAGGTAATTTCAACGGCGATATTGGCCTTCCTCTTGCTATTCTCGGAGAATGGAGGGTATCCGACCTCGCACTCATAAGTCGGGAAAGCCCCCCCGGCGCATATTTTTTCCGTAAGACATTTTTTTTCACAAAGGTGATTTTTAGGGGCATGTTCCAGTTTCTTTTTAAAACTAATTACCCGGAGATTCTGGTCTTGGAGTATGGAATAGATCACCCGGGAGATATGAAATACCTCCTCACGATTGCGCGGCCAAACATCAGCGTGATAACCGCGATCGGCGACATCCCGGTGCATGTGGAGTTCTTCAGTGGGCCGGAAGAGGTCGCGCGCGAGAAGGCAAAACTCATTGAATGCCTCCCGAGTGCGGGTTTCGCGATTTTGAACTCCGATGACGAGACGGTCATAGAGCTCAAGAACCGCACGCGGGCGCACATAATGACGTTCGGTTTTTCCCGCGAAGCGGAAGTGAGGATAACGAATTTCGAAAATCGGTCGGAGAAGCAAAGGCCGATAGGTATTTCCTTCAAGCTCGGATACGGTGGAAGTTTCGTTCCCGTGAAGCTTGATAACATCTTTGGAAAAGCCCAAGGGTACGCCACGGCTGCCGCCGCCGCGGTGGGGTTGATCTTTGGATTGAACCTCGTGAGGATTTCTGAGGCGCTCAAAAATTATAAGCCGGCAGAAGGGAGGATGAATCTCCTCACAGGCGTGAAGTATACGCGCGTGATTGACGACAGTTATAACGCGAGCCCGCTTTCCATGCATGCGGCGCTTGATACCCTGAGATCCCTTCCCGGAAAACGCAGGATCGCCGTACTGGGGGATATGCTTGAAATCGGAAAATACAGCATCGAAGCGCACGAGCATCTGGGGCGGCTCGCGGCGGAGGTTGCCGACATACTTGTAACCGTGGGTCCCCGCGCGAAATTTATTGCCGAATCCGCGCACGAGAAAGGAATGCGAAAGGGGAAT
>CAYHEU010000039.1:0-7693 GCA_964355785.1 uncultured Candidatus Saccharibacteria bacterium
GAAGAGAAGAAATAAGTTTGCTGGGGTGGCAGAGCGGGCAATTGCACTTGACTGTAAATCAAGCGCCTTTATGGCTACGCAGGTTCGAATCCTGCCCCCAGCACATGAAAACCCCGACCCCCATCTGGGACACCCTCGGGTTTCCCACTTCCTTCCAACACGGGGTTTTCATTTCAATTTTCTGGAAGAAAATTGAACCTGTGGCGCCTGCCCGCCGAAGCTTCGGCGCAGGCGGCGGAGCCGCACCGCTCAAAACCGCAAAACTTGCCTGCCGGTAGGCGGGGAACCCGGAGAAAAACATTTGTACTGAACTTGTCGAAGTACCGGCTCGCCTGCCCGTCCGTAGCTTCAGCGGAGGCGGGAACCATGTTTCAATTTTGCTTGCACTGAGCAAGGTCGAAGTGGGGGAAGAAAATTTTTTAATCATATGAATGAAAATTCTAATTTGACAACTGAATCTAATTTCTCTAATCCTGTTCCACCAGACAAGAAACCAAAGGGTGGGTTACTACTGGCAATTTTATTAGGACTACTTACTTTTGTCGTTACTGGTCTTTTAGCGTTGGTCGTAATAATTCTTTTCCTTCCTTTTGGAATTAACCTTGCAACAATTTTGGTTGCTGGTTTTTGGGGTGGATATATTGTTTTGCAATTTGCGCTATTTATTCTATTTGCTCTGCTTGGTGACTTTGGTACGGCAGTAATTTCTTGGTTCATAAATCGTTCTAAAAAATTGGCGAGTATTACTTTTGTTTCAGCTCTAATTTTTCAAATAATTGCAATCGCTGTTGTTATCCCAGCAACCTTGAAAAAGTCGCAGGAAACAATGAATGCAGGGATTGCGAAAGAAAAATCTTATACACAATATGCAACAATCAATTATGTAAGCGTTGATCCACAGGAACCATTCAAATTTTCTTATGCGTTGAATGGAAAAATGACAGAAGTTACTTTGTTCAAAAAGTTGGTTTTCAATATTCCTGTCACCGTATCTCAAGCTGGATCATATGATGTTAATGTCCAATATACTAGCGACAGTAGTTTCTATGCCAACAGCGACTCCTCGCCGAACACTAAACAGATTCTCGATATTGGTAATCATGTTGTTAAAATTGAATTTGTTGCCGGCGCAGCTCCTAATTTGGGTTACGAATTACCAAGTTCCGTTCATGGTCGAGCTTTAGTGCAGTTGGATTATCTAGCTTCAAAAAATGAACTTCTTGATTCCATGAGGTCAGACAATACAGTTGATCAGAAAGTTCTCCAACAATTTATGAAAGATGAAGGGCTCGACCAAGGAGCAAGCTCCAACCCTACTGTCAATAAATTTGTTGGCAGAAAAGAAGTCCAATTCTGAATTTAATGCCGCCAAAGAAAAACTTGTTCCCGTTTTGTCTGATCCGCCAATCGGCGGAGAAGTTACAAAACGCAATCCCGCCTTCAAAAATTTGAAAAATGTGGCGGGAAAATTGTTAAATCTTGCGGCGAAATGCGTTCGGACTAATTCAAGAATACTGCACCACAACTAACTTTGTTTGCTTGAAGAAAGTCCTGTCTGTTAAGATTTTCCTGTGACTGAATACTTAAGCGAAGCGATTATTTTAGCAAAAGAACCGAACGGCGATTTGGATGTTCGTATTTCCGTCTTTACGAAGAAATTCGGAAAACTCAGAGCAAAGGCGAAGAGCGCGCGAAAAATTACCTCAAAACTTTCGGCGCATCTTGAGCCGGGAACGCTCTCGCAAGTTCGCATCGTCGAAAAGAATGGCCTCCAAATCGTGGATGCCTTGAAGCATTTTTCTTTGAGCGTCCCTCCTTCAACGCTTTATTTTTTAGACAGAATTCTCGCGGAGGGGGAGCCGGAACCGGCAATTTGGCACGCGCTCGCTTCACAAAAGTTTAATTGGAAAAACGCGCTCGCGGTGCTCGGCTGGGATCCCGGAGAAGCGGCGTGTCATGCCTGCAACAAACGAAACCCAAGTTTCTTTGATATTCGGGATCAGATTTTTCTTTGCGATACCTGCCGTTCTCAAAACGGCAAGAATCAGCTATTATATATTGGAAATTAGGCAAGAATTCGATCTATGGAGTCCTCGCGTTTCGACAATTTAAAACCTTCGCAAAAGATCTCCTGGCTCAAGTGGCTCGGACTCGCACTCGGGGCGGCGGCACTCGTCGGTTTTGGGCTTTTTTATTTTTCCTCCGATGGCGCGCGAAGCGGCGGGATAAGCCTTGAATTCGCGAAGCCGGACCAAATTTTCGTGGGGCAGCCGTTCGTGGTTGGCGTTTCTTTCTCAAACCCTTCAGACCGAGTTTTGAAAGAGATAACATTTTCCCTTTCGTTGCCCGACGGCATTTCTTTTTTAGGGCAAGCGCCAGGTCAGAGGATTACGGAGCAAACGATCGGCGATCTCGGTCCCGGCGGAATCGGTGAACAGTCGTTCCACTTGATTGCAATCGGGGGCAACCAGACGCTGAAGCGGATTGATGCGAAATTGAGCTACAAGATCGCGGGTTCGAACGCCGGGTTTGAGGAACGCTCGGGGCTTGATCTTGTGATTGGCCAGCCGGCCATAAGTCTCAAGTTCGACATTCCCGAGAAAGTGGTGAGCGGAGAAACTTTCGAGATCAAGCTGCAATACCAAAACAATTCCGGACAGGAATTCAAGAATCTTTACCTGAAGGTTGATTATCCGGCGATTTTCAAATATCAGAGCGCGACGAAACAGGCGGAGCGCGGGAACAATTATTGGAAAATCGGAGACCTCGAACGCGGCGGGAACGGCGATCTATCAATTCGCGGATCGGTAATCGGGCAAGAGCTCTCGTTTTTCGGTTTTAATGCGGCGCTTACAGCCGATTTTTCGGGCGAAACTTACACCGTAAACACCCAGTCGGCAAATCTCGAGATTGCTTCGTCCCCGATTTCGGTCAGCATTACGGCGAATGGAAGTCCGACCCATATCGCACGAATCGGCGAAAGCGTAACCTATTCCGTCAACTTTCGGAACAATTCCGAAACGACGTTTGAAAATATCACGGTGCGCGCCAAGTTCGTGGGAGAACTTTTCGATTTCACTACCGCAGGCACCGATGTGTTTTTGAATTCCCTCACTAATACTTTTACGTGGACGCTTGCGAACACACCGACGCTTGCGAGGTTGGCTCCGGGAGAGAGCGGATCGGTTGCACTCACAATCAGGCTCAAGGATAATTTTCCTGCGCGCCGGTTGAGCGACAAGAATTACACGCTCAAAGTGCAGGCGGAGGTTGAGTCCCCGACCGTGCCGATCGGGACTACGGCGCCCAAGACCCTCTCCATTACGGCTCTCGAGACCAAGGTTGCGGGGAAGATTGGTATTGACACAAAAGGCTACTTCCGCGATGCTTCTTCGGGCATATTGAACAGCGGCCCCTATCCGCCTCGGGTGAATCAGCCGACGCAATACACGATCCATTGGATCGTAACGACCGAAGCTGCAGATTTTAAGAACATACGGCTCACGAGTTTTCTCCAGTCGGGAAGCAAGTGGACGGGAATTTTAAAAAGCAACGTAGATACCCAACCGGCGTATGATCCGTCAACGGGAAGGGTGACGTGGGAGATCACGAACCTTCCGGCGAACAAGGGGATAGTAGGAACTGCGGCAGAGGCGGTTTTCCAAATCGAGAACACGCCGGCGGTAAATCAGGTAGGCCAGGAGATAGTGCTCCTTGCGAACACACTTCTTCGCGCGGAAGACGCATTTACCGGGCTATCGTTCGAAGAATCGCATGAACCTGTTTCGAGCGGTCTTCCGGACGATCCCACGGTTGCCGATTCCCCAAAAGTAGTGCAACCGTAGCATAGGGATTAGGATATAGAATTTAGGATTTAGGGAATGAAGATGAAAACAGCAAAAGAGAATAATTTGATGGATCCCATTAGAGGTGTGTGAGTGTCAGAATTATTTGCTCAAAAAAATACTATGAATTCCAAATCAAAAAAAAATAAAGTGGTAGGCGGAAACGGCTCGTTTCCTACCTCTAACGGGATGGAGAAAATTGTAAGCTTGGCCAAGCGGCGGGGTTTTATTTTCCCGGGATCGGAAATTTATGGCGGACTCGCCAATTCGTGGGATTATGGACCCTTAGGCGTGGAACTGAAGAACAACATCAAGCAGTTGTGGTGGAAGAAATTCGTCCAGGAACGGGACGACGTGGTGGGGCTTGATAGCGCCATTATTATGAATCCCAAAGTATGGGAAGCGAGCGGGCATATTAGAGAGTTCAAAGATCCGCTTGTGGAGTGCAAGAAATGCCACGCGCGATTTAGGGCAGATGTAGTGCTGGTTGCGCCACCAGGAGTTAATCCTTTGGCGCCCACTGGACATCCGATGGGTTACAAAGTGAATGTGGAATATAAATCCCCTTATGAAAAATGCCCCAATTGTGGCAACAGGGAATTTACAAAAGCTAATCAGTTTAACCTGATGTTCAGGACGTTCTTTGGCCCAGTCGAGGACGAAAAATCCGTCGTCTATCTCCGCCCCGAGACCGCGCAGGGGATGTTTGTGAATTTCAAGAATGTGCTCGACACAACACGGAAAACGCTGCCGTTTGGAATCGCGCAGATCGGGAAGGCATTTCGGAACGAAATTACCCCAGGCAATTTTATATTCCGCACGCGCGAGTTTGAGCAAATGGAGATAGAGTACTTCATTCCCGAGCCGGACCCTGATAACGAGGAGACGTGGAGGAAATATTTTGAAGAGTGGCAGGTTGAGATGATGAACTGGATTCGAGATATTGGCCTCAATTCCGAAAAGATCGCGCAAGTCGAGATCCCGGAAGGGGAGCGCGCGCACTATTCCAAAATGACGGTGGACTTTGAGTATCAATTCCCGTTTGGGCAGAAGGAGCTTTACGGCCTTGCCTACCGCACGGATTTTGACCTTAAAAATCACGAGAAGAATTCGGGAGCGAACCTGAAGTACAAAAGTCCCGACAGGGAAGAGGCGGCGTATTGGCCGCCCGTGATAGAGCCGACATGGGGAGTTGATAGAACCGTGCTTGCGGTTCTTCTTGACGCATACTACGAGGATGGCGATAGAGTAGTTTTGAAGATCAAGCCGCGTCTCGCGCCGTACAAGGCGGCGGTGTTTCCGCTCTTGGCGAATAAGCCCGACTTGGTTTCGCTCGCGAAGAAAATTTACGATGATCTGCGGAAAAATTTCATGGTGGCGTGGGACGCTCGCGGAAATATCGGAAAGCGGTATTACAGCCAAGATGAAATCGGCACGCCGTATTGTATCACCGTTGACTTCGATAGTTTGGAAAAGGGTGATGTAACGGTGCGTGACCGCGACACGGCGAAACAGGAAAGAATAAAGATTTCGGAACTCTCGCATTTCATCGCCGAAAAACTGAAAAGTTGACGTCGATGAGCGAAACCAAAATAACTTCGCAGGGCTCAGTGTCTTCGACTTGCCAGAATTGTAAAAACCAGTTCACGATCGAACCGGATGATTTCAAGTTCTACAAAAAGATCAACGTCCCGCCGCCGACATTTTGTCCCCGATGTCGAATGATACGGCGGCAGATATTCCGAAACGAACGTTCGCTTTATAAAAGAAATTGCGCTTCGTGCGGAGCTTTGGTGCTTGCGATGTATGCGCCGGAGAAGCCATATGTAGTGTACTGTATCAAATGTTATGAGTCCGATAAATGGGATCCTCTGGTGTATAGCCGCGAATATAACTTTTCTAAATCATTTTTTAAACAACTGGATGCATTGATGAAGGTGGTGCCGAGACGAGCTCTTTATCAAGACTTTGCGACGAATAGCGATTATACAAACTATGCGGTATATATGAAAAATTCTTACCTGACCTTCGGCGGACACCACTACGAAGACTGTGTTTACTGCTCACAAAATTTTTATCTCACAAACTGCGCCGATGTAGATTTCTCTATGAAAAGTGAGCAATGTTATCAGTCTGTGCACCTGCGCCGTTGCAATAGAGTATTTTTCAGCGCGTATTCCGAGGATTGCAACGATTCCTGGTTCCTGTATGGCTGCCGCAACTGCCACGATTGTATCGGGTGCACGAATTTGCGGAGCGCCGCTTATTGCATTTTCAACGAGCAGTATTCAAAGGAGGAGTATGAAAAGAAAACCAAAGAGCTAACCCTTGATTCTTGGGCGGCCGTCCAGAAGATTGCGGAAGAGGCATCCAAAAACTCATTGCGTTACCCGCGCAAATATGCGTGGACGCGAAACGCTATTAATTCTACCGGAGACGACTTGGAGCAGGTCAAACAGTGCGTTTATTGTTTCTCGGCAACCGAAGATGAAAATTGTCGTTATTCCTTTTTTGTTCCCACCGGTGCCAAAGAAACATACGATGTAGATCACGTTGGTCTTGGTACCGAATATACATATGAGCTTCATAGCGGTTTCGGAGATAGCAGGGTCGCTTTCGGAAACCGTATTTACTACAGCCATGATATTTATTATTCCGACGATTGTTATAATTGCGCCTATCTTTTTGGCTGTGTAGGGTTGCGTAAGAAAGAGTACTGTATTTTTAATAAGCAATACTCAAAAGAGGAATATACGACAATGATGCAGAAAATTATTGAACATATGAATGCAGTACCATTCAAGGACACAAACGGTGCGTTTTACAAATATGGTGAATATTTTCCAATCGCTATTATTCCATTCGCGTATAACGAAACGGTTGCGCAGGAATATTTTCCGATTACTAAAGAAGCCGCACGCGAACACGGGTTTAGCTGGCGAGATCGGGAGGAGCGAAACTATCAGCTCACATTACAACCCGAAAGCATTCCGGATCGCATGGCAGATATCGAGGATAATATTCTCGAACAAGTAGTCGGCTGTATGCACAGGGGGAATTGTAATGAGCAATGCACTACAGCGTTTCGAATTATCCCGCAAGAGCTCCAGTTCTACCGCAAATTCAGCATTCCATTGCCCCGACTTTGCCCTAACTGCCGTCACTTTGAGAGATTGCGTCTTATCAATCCGATGTCGTTATCTCACGGTAAATGCAATTGTGCCGGTTTGTCCTCAAAAAACGGTTTCTATAAAAACAGTGTTGCTCATTTCCATGGTCAGGGTTTATGCCCCAACGAATTTGAAACTTCCTACGCCCCCGATCGTCCAGAGATCGTGTACTGCGAGCAATGCTACAATAGTGAAGTTGTCTAATCGTTGCCCAGAGCACAGCCGAGGGGCTATAATGCGGAGGAGAATATAGGATTTAGAATTTAGGAACGATGAATAAGGCAATTAATTTTCAAATTGAGGGCGGGCGAAAGCTTTCCGGCACGGTAACGACAAACACCTCGAAAAATTCCGCGGTGGCGCTTCTTTGCGCTTCGCTTTTGAATCGCGGTACGACGACTTTGAAGAACATGCCGCGCATTGAGGAGGTGAATCGCATCATAGAAGTACTCCAAAGCATTGGGGTAAAGATCAGGTGGGTGAAGGGCAATGACTTGGAGCTTGTGCCGCCAAAGAAACTTAATCTCAAAAAATTGAACGTTGAAGCGGCGACCAAAACGAGAAGCGTTCTTATGCTCATGGGGCCGCTTATCCACCTTTTCCGGCATTTTACGTTGCCGCATCCTGGCGGCTGCAAGATCGGGAGGCGCACGGTGCGCCCGCATCTTTTTGCGCTTG
>CAYHEU010000040.1:0-7621 GCA_964355785.1 uncultured Candidatus Saccharibacteria bacterium
TCACCTTTCCCTCACGGTACTTGTTCACTATCGATCATCAAAAGTATTTAGCCTTGCGAGATAGTACTCGCGGATTCATCCGAAGCTATTTGACCTCGGAATACTCAAGAATAAAAACGATTGGTCGCTCCGTTTTCGTTTACAGGACTATCACCTTCTTTGGTTCCCTTTTCCAAGAGGATTCAACTAACAAAGCGATTTGTAACCAATCTCACCATAACAATGACCATGACAATAACAAGATGTCATCGTCATAATCATCATTATGGTGAATGTTTCTATCTTACAACCCCCACCGATGCACAGCATCGGAAATTCCAAGTTCCAACCAATTTAACTTCCAAACGTTTGGAAATTGTTATTTTGGAATTTGGAGCTTCCCGATGCTGTACGTCGATGGGTTTAGGCTCTTCCCGTTTCGCTCGCCGCTACTTGGGGAATAAATTATTATTCTCATTTCCTCCGCTTACTGAAATGTTTTACTTCAGCGGGTTCGCGCCGAGCACATAAAAAGGGTTGCGAACTCCCTATTCGCTTAGAAACTCTTTTTATGTGCTCGACAGCATGGGTTTACCATGCTGGGTTTCCCCATTCGGACATCCCCGGATCACAGGTTGCTACGCACCTCCCCGAGGCGTATCGCCGCTACGCCACGTCCTTCGTCGCCTTTTGATGTCTAGGCATCCACCATTCGCCCTTATTGCCAACCATCCCAATGCTGACTTATGCCAGCGCTCCGCGCTGGAAGCTCCAATAACCAAAAAGTCAATTTCCAAACGTTTGGAAATTAGATAATTGGAATTTGAAATTTCCAGTGCGAAGCACTGGCTTCCCTGCCGACCACGAGAAATTGGGTGCGCGTGCGAACGCGCACATCAACCAATTACTAATTCTTACCAATATACGAATTCGTAAATTAGTATAGATTCGTTATTAGTTGATAGTGCCTTATGGCACATATGGTGCAGGGCTTCTGATATTTCTTTTTCAAAAAACCTTCCGTATGGGAGGTCCTTAAGAAGTCGGTAACCCCTCGCTGTTGCTCGGGGTGTTTTTCTGACATATCAGAAAAACAAAAACCGCTGGGTAGCGGTTCCGACACACACACCAAAATGGCGGGTTCAGCCGCTGCGTTTCTTAAGGGTTAACTGGATCTTCATTCCGAGGATAAGTGTAGCAAACCGCCTACGATTGTCAAATCCCGAGGTTATTAACAGAAAAAACGCGTGGAAATAAAGAAGGGGTTTTCGGTTCTTGACATATATATAATGTAACGTACGATAAAACACTAGTAGACTTTCTTGGAGGACCTCGGTATGAAACTGAAAAACCTGAGTGTTGGTGAGAAGTTCATTCTTCGTACCCCCGGTCTCGCAAGAGCGAACACAGCACAGGTGTTCAAGAAGCACAACAGCGACTTCCCCGCAGTTGACCCCCGCAAGAAAATCAACGCTGTAGCGCTCGACGATTGTAATCCTCGTCTCGGGGGCTTGCGTCAATTCCCAGCGAATAAGGAAGTTGTTCGATTGAAAGATTGACAACCCCCACAATCCCCGCCGTGTTGGAGTTTCATTTCCACCGGCGGCTTTTTTTATTTCAAATTCTCCAAAAAAAGTTCCCGCAAAATTTGCGGCTCCCCCGCCCCTTTGAGCTTCCCCATCGCTTTTCCTATCAGGAATTGTAAGCTCGCTGTCTTTCCTTTCTTATAGTCCGCGACCGCCGTTGGATTTTCTGAAATAATTTCGCGCACCACCTTTTGAAGCGCATCTTTCCCCAAGACCGTTTCAAATTTCTCGCTCTTCATGACCTCGTGCGGGTCGGAGCCATCCTCAAACATTTTTTTCAATATATCCTTTGCCTGACGGCTCGTAATTTTTTCCTCCGAGATAAGATCCACAAGTTCCGCAAGATTCTCCGGAGATATCTTGAGCTCGTGAAATCTCACGCCCCTTTCGTTCATAAGCCCCCTAAGGTCGCTCGTAATGTAGTTGAAAAGAAGTATCTGCGCGCGTTTTACTTCTCCCTCGCCTTCCTTTTCTTCTTTCTCCCACTGCGCAAGTTCGCTCGCTGCCTCCTCGTAGAAATTCGCCATCTGGATATCTTGGGTAAGCACTCCCGCCTGGGCTTCCGAAAACTTATATTCCTTCTTAAAACGCTCGAGTTTCTCGCGGGGAAGTTCCGGGATCGAACGTCTGATACTCTCAAGGTCAAGCACGTTCGTCTCGAATGGCGGGAGATCCGGCTCGGGAAAATAACGATAGTCGTGCGCTTCTTCTTTTGAGCGCTGGCTAAAGGTCGCCCTCTTCACGTCGTCCCATCCCCTCGTCTCCTGCTTTACCTTCTCTCCGGATCTCAAAATTTTCTCTTGTCGGGAAATTTCATAATCGATCGCGCCCTGAACCGCTTTAAATGAGTTAATGTTTTTTACCTCTACTTTCGTTCCAAGCTTCACGCTTCCTTTCGCTTCGTGTCCCAAACTCACATTTGCCTCAACGCGCATCTGACCTTTTTCCATGTCCGCATCCGAAACGCCGAGATAGCGGAGAAGGAGCTGGAGATATTTTGCGAATTCAAGCACTTCTTCGCCGCTTGTGAAATCCGCCTCCGTGACAAGTTCCATAAGAGGCACCCCTACTCGATTAAAATCAACCAAACTCACTTCGCTCTTTGCATCCCCTTTCTCGTTATCGGTATCGTGAAGGAGGCGGCCGGCATCTTCTTCGAGATGGACGCGGCGAATCCGGATTCTCTTTTTGGATTTTCTGAGTTCAATCTCGCCGCCCGCAACAACTGGCTCGTCGTACTGCGAGATTTGATACCCCTTCGGCAGATCGGGGTAGAAATAGTTCTTTCTGTCGAATTTCGTAATCGGTGCGATTTTCCCGTGAAGTACGAGTCCGAGCTTTATGACCGCGCGAACCGCTTCCTTGTTTATTGTAGGAAGTGTCCCGGGATGTCCGAGGCATACGGGGCAGATATTCTGGTTCGGATGCTTCTCGTTCAGATCGTTCAGAGAATCGCAGAACATCTTTGTTCTCGTTTTGAGTGCCGCATGAATCTCGAGACCGATTGTTGGAATATAGGTCATGTAGAGAAATTATACCTTGACACGTTCGATGGCGCTAAGTCATTCGACTCAGAGAGCCTCGGACTCGATGAGCTCCGGCCTTTAGGCCGGAGTAATCAGCACCGCTCAGTGTCAATCCTAAGCAAGCCACAACCTTTGAGGTTGTGGTGTCGAATGGATTGACTTCAGCGGTAACCGCACGAATTTACTGTTGAGACAAAAGACGGTCGGTTCTCTCGCATATAATTCTAAAAACACCCCTTATCGATTGCTCCCCGTTCACCATATGCACATTCGGGAAGCGGCTCGGCAATTCTTTATATGCTTCGAGCACCCTGCGCAACTTCTCCGCTTTTTCAAAAAATTGGACGCCCTTCCCCCTCTTATTGATTCTCTTCACGCACACCTCGGGGGAGACCTCGAGGATAAATGCCACATCGGGTAATGGGAACTCTTTGTTGATTTGAATGAGCCATTCCTTGTCGCACTCGAGCGAGCCGAATGCGATCGTCGAGAAAAAATAGCGGTCGGAAATCACAATTTTTCCCTTGGCGAGCGCCGGAAGAATTGTGTTCTCGAGATGTGCGTTTCTATCTTCAACAAAAAGTTCCTGAAGCTCCGCGGGGTCCGCTATTGCTTTGCCCTTCAAAACCTCGGCTATTTTCTTCCCCGCCTCGCTCTCCGTTGTGGGCTCCTTCGTTAAAAGAACGCTATATCCTTTTCTCTCAAGGTAATCTTTAAGAAACCTGGCTTGCGTGCTTTGTCCCGAACCGTCCGGCCCCTCAAAAACGATAAACTTCCCTTGCATCTTTCTTATTATACAAAAGAAAAAGCCCTCCCGATCGAGAGCTTCTTCAAACACGCATTCTCACGTTTATTCTATAACCTCCACGCCCATACTGCGTGCCGTGCCAGCGATAATCTTTTCCGCCGCTTCCAGACTGCCTGCGTTCAAATCGGGCATTTTCCGTTCTGCGATCTTCCGTACATCAGCGCGCGTAATTTTTCCCACCTTATTCTTCAGAGGGTTTCCTGATCCCTTCTCAAGGCCTGCGGCTTTCTTTATAAGGGCAGAGGCGGGAGGGGTTTTGAGTTTGAATGTGAAGCTTCGATCTTCGTAAATCATGATTTCCGCAGGAACCACGTCCCCCGTCATTTCTTTCGTGGCGTCGTTGAATTGCTTACAAAATTCCTGGATGTTTACGCCTTGAGGCCCAAGCGCCGTGCCGATGGGCGGCGCCGGGTTTGCCTTCCCAGCTTCAATCTGTATTTTTATGACTGTTTTTATTTTTTTTGCCATATTCGCTTACGCTCAAGTGTAAAATAGAAAAATCAAAATGACAATTTGAAATTTAAAATTAGAAACTTTCAAAATTTTTCGCTGTCATTTTACACTTTAAGATTTAAACTTTAAATTTTCTTGACCTGAAGTGAATCGAGCTCGACCGTAGTGTCTCTCCCGAAAATCGGCACAAGCACTTTTATCTTTCCTTTTTCCTCATCGATCTCGGAAACTTTTACGTCGTAATCCTTGAAAGGTCCGTCGGTAATTTTTACAAGATCTCCCACCCTCAAGTCAACGTTGAATCTGCTTTCTTCTTTCCCAACGCGCATAAGAAGCGTATCGATCTCTTCCTTCGAAAGCGGTGTGGGCTTCGTGCTGTCCGCTCCCACGAAACCGGTTACGCGCGGAGTATTCCGCACTACATACCACGAGTCCTCTGTCAAGACCATCTCGACAAGCACATAACCAGGATAGGTTTTCTCCTCGACGGTCTGGCGTCTTCCTCCCTTCACTTTAATTCTTTTTTCCTTTGGCACGAAGACATTAAAAATTTTGTCGCCCATCGAGAGCGATTCCACCCGCTGCTTCAGATACCTTGCAACCGCCTCCTCGTAGCCGGAGTAGGTGTGGACCGCATACCACTGCCGCTCTTGGGCCTTTTTTTCTTTTTGATCCAATTTGTCGTTCATAGTTTTAGAAAATCATGCTACAAGTAATCTCAATATCGCCAAGAAAAGATAGTCGAATGCGCCCAAGAGAAGAGCGAGAAGAAGACTGAGGCCAATTACGACGACGGTCAAATACGCCGCTTCACGGCCAGTCGGCCAGTTCACGTGCTTCCATTCCTGCCTCGTTTCCTCAAAGAACTTTTTAATTTTTTGGATCATTTTCGTGAGTAAAGAGTAGGGATTTTGGTATTAGATGTCAAGATTCTTCACCGCAGACGCATGTGCCTGAATAAACTGTCGTCGAGGCGCAACTTCGTCCCCCATAAGAACGTCGAAAAGCCGATCCGCCTCCCGGGCATCTTCCACGGTTACCTGCCGGAGCGTCCGATTCGCCGGATCCATCGTAGTTTCCCAAAGCTGTGACGCGTTCATTTCTCCCAACCCCTTGTAGCGCTGTACGGTAGGAGCTCCCACTTTGAACCCCCTCTTCAAGATCTTCTCTTTCTCGGAATCGTTGTATGCATAGTAAAACTCCTTGCCCGATTGGATTCGATAAAGCGGGGGCTGGGCGATATAGAGATAACCCTTTTCAATAATTTTTGGGAAGTACCGGTAGAAAAGCGTAAGAAGAAGTGTGCGGATGTGCGCGCCGTCAACGTCCGCATCGGTCATGATAACAATTTTGTGGTATCGGATGCTCTCCAGATCAAACTCATCGCCGATCGCGGTGCCAATCGCAACAACGAGCGAGCGGATCTCTTGATTCGCAAGTATCTTGTCGAGCCGCGCCTTTTCCACGTTTAAAATTTTTCCGCGAAGCGGGAGAATTGCCTGCGTGTGCCGGTCGCGCCCTTGCTTCGCGGTTCCGCCTGCGCTGTCGCCCTCCACAATAAAAAGCTCACACTCTTCGACATTCTTTGAACTGCAGTCGGCGAGCTTCCCGGGAAGCGTAAATCCTCCGAGCGCGCCCTTTCGGAGCACGGTGTCTTTCGCCGCCTTTGCCGCAAGCCGCGCCTTTGCGGAGAGAAGCACTTTCTCGATAACTCTCCGCGCTTCCTGGGGATGTTTTTCCAGGAACTCCTTGATCGCTTCGTTTGCAACCGCCTCAACCGCGGTGCGCGCGCTCGGGCTTCCAAGGCGCGCCTTAGTCTGTCCCTCAAACTGCGGCTCGCGGAGCTTTACCGAGATCACCACAGTAAGTCCCTCGCGCGCGTCGTCGCTCGTGAAATTTTCGTCTTTTTCCTTAAGATAGCCTTCCGTGCGAGCATAGTTATTCAGGGAGCGCGTAAGCGCTGAGCGGAAACCCGTAAGATGCATGCCGCCGTCCGGCGTGTAGATATTGTTCGCAAAGCTCAATTCTTTGGTCTCGATATCGTTCATATAAAGGAAGGAGGTTTCCACATCAACGTTCTCTTGTTCGCGGTGGACGTAAAACGGCTCTTCTTGGAGGGGTTTCTCGCCATAACTCAAAAATTTTACGAACGAAAGAAGTCCGCCCTCAAAATAGAATCCGTGGAAAAGCGGCGGAGTTTTTCTTTTGTCGAGGATATTGATCCGCACACCCTTCGTGAGGTATGCCTGCTGGCGAAGATGATCGAGGATTCGCTTCAAATCAAATTCTATCTCTGAAAATATCTCCGGATCGGGAGAGAAAACCACCTTGGTTCCGGTGCGACTGCATACGCCGATTTTTTTCACCCTCTCTCTCGGCTTCCCGCGCTCATATTCCTGTGCGTACAAATGTCCGTCGCGGCATACCTCGACGCGAAGCCACTCGGAGAGAGCGTTCACGACCGAGACGCCAACTCCGTGAAGACCTCCTGAAACCTTATAGGATTCTCCGCCGAACTTCCCCCCCGCATGAAGCGTTGTCATTACCGTCTCAAGCGCGGATTTTTTTGTCTGGTGATGAACGTCAACTGGGATGCCTCGCCCGTCGTCCGTTACGCTCACCTGATTGTCAGGCAGGAGCTCCACGGTAATGTTTTTTGCGAACCCGGCCATCGCCTCGTCAATGGAATTATCCACCACCTCCCATATGAGATGGTAGAGCCCGTCAAGCCCGGTTGATCCGATATACATCCCCGGCCGTTTCCGGACGGGTTCCAATCCCTCAAGAACGTAAATATCCTTCGCGTCGTAGGAAGGTTGCTTCACCGGTTCTTTCTTCGCCTCCTGCGGTTCACCCTCCTTATCTTTTTTTGATGTTTTTGGCATAATACTCGCTCAATTTAAAAAGCCCTGCCTGCCAGCAGGCAGGCGCACCGCACGGCACCATTACTGTAACATAAAAATCGAGTTTCTACAATCGCCTTCGAGTTCGGAATCACAAATAAAAAGCCGCTCCAACCCTCGAAGGGGAAAAGCGGCGGGGTGCGAGCTTCAAGCAAACGCTTGGGACAGGGTGTACCCTCGGTCAAGAGGGCGGTCCGGCGAGCTCTCAGTCCTCACCATATGGACGCATTCTGTCGCCTGCCGCAACACGTTGCTTTCGCACTTTTGGTAAGCTGCATAACCTACTGCGGACCCGACCTTGCCAGATGATTCACACCTAGCCCCCCTTTGGAGAACGGTTCCAGCGAGGCCTCTTTGCGAGGCAGC
>CAYHEU010000041.1:0-7603 GCA_964355785.1 uncultured Candidatus Saccharibacteria bacterium
CAAAACTGAACGATGTGCTACGCGTAAAAATCGTTGATATCCGAAACGGCCGCGTATTTCTCTCGCTCAAAGCGCTGAAAATAAACCCTTGGGAGAAAATCGAGGAACGATATAAATCGGGCGAGGAGTTAAGCGGCACGGTGTATAAATTAAATCCTTTCGGGAGCGTCATAAATCTTGAGAATGACCTCCAGGGAATTATCCACGTTTCGGAATTCGGAAGCTTGGAGGAGATGAAAAAGAAAATGGTCCCCGGTGAAACCCATCGCTTCGTCATTGACTCAATCAAGCCGGAAGAGAAACGGCTAATACTCAAGTTGAAGAAATTAACTCCTCGTGCGGTAGAATAATCGCACGCCGCGGTAGCTCAGTGGTAGAGCTCTCGCCTGAAGAGCGAGGAGTCGTCAGTTCGATTCTGACCCGCGGCACATGGAAAATTTAAGGCACCCTTGTGGTGCTTTAAATTTTTTTTGGTGGAAGTTTTCGTTTTTGGCGAAGCTATCGGAATTTCGGCGGGCTTGGTCTTCGCTTCGCGGAGCTACCGAAATGAGATACAGGCGGCGGTTCGCCGCTGGAGTGAACCGAACGCCGGTTCCCTAAAAAAAGAAAACTGGAGCTTGTCGGGCTGCCGAGACTCGAACTCGAACTAAATCCTCCCAAAGGACTCGTGCTACCATTACACTACAGCCCGATTATTGCGCCTTCAGCTTAAATAAAATTTGCTTGCCCTGCAAATTTCTGATATTTTTTGAACCGAGGCCTCCGTAGCCCCGACGCAAGGTCGGGGTCCCGACGCGAGAGCTGGGGACCGAATGGCCCCGCGCACTAATTCCTAATGTCCCCATAGTTCAACGGACAGAATGGCTCCCTTCTAAGGAGCAGATCGAGGTTCGATTCCTCGTGGGGACACACATTGGCGCGGGGCAGGCATCAAAATCGAAACAACTTGTAATATGAAACTGATTTCCCTTAACATCTGGGGCGGCATAGCATTCGCCGACCTTGTGCAATTTATCCAAGAAGAGCAACTAAGCACGGAAATTTTTTGTTTTCAGGAAGTATTCGACTCCCCTCATGTAATAGTGAGCAACGGTACGCGGCTCAATATTCTCTCAACGCTTAAAACAATGCTCCCGGAGTTTCGGTTGTTCTTCGAGCCGACACAGGACCGTATTGACGACGCGGGCGCGATAGACGTTGAGGCGTCAATGGGCCAAGTTGTATTCATCCGCAAAGAACTTCCGGTTGACGGAGAGGGATTCGTTTTCACCTATCGCGAGCGAAACGCCATGCAAGGAAGCGACTGGTTCACGCTGCCGGCAGGATTTCAATATCTGCGAACTCGCACAGGTGACAAGCCCCTCACCATTGTGAATATTCACGGAATTTCCCACCCGGGAGATAAACTTGATACTCCCGCGCGCATCACGCAATCGGAAAAAATACAATTATTTCTCGAAAACGCGGGCGGCGCAAAAATCCTCTGCGGAGACTTCAATCTCGAGCGGGAGACAAAAAGCGTGAAAATCCTCGAAACCAACATGAAAAATCTCATCACCGAATACAATATCGCGACGACCCGCAGTATCTTGAACCGCTCAAAATATCCGCCCGACCAGGTCCAGAATTTTGCTGACTACACATTCGTATCTCCCGAGGTTGTGGTGCACTCTTTCGAGGTGCCTGATATTCCCGCGTCCGACCATCTCCCCATGCTCCTTGAGTTTTCTTAAGTTCCGAGGTTGCGGAGGAGAAATAACCTCTGTTACTATTCCGAATATGCGCGCTTACCTGCCAGCAGGCAGGGCTCATCGCCGCATTTTGCGGGACCCCGCCGGAGGCGGTGAGGACACCCCAAATAACAGCAAAGCTGTTACGGGGCAAGTAGCGACTCGTTTATTCCCGATTTGTTCCCGCCTTGGCAGGACCACAAATCGTAATCCCGCCTAAAGTGGACGGTTAGCTCAGTGGTAGAGCACCTCGTTTACACCGAGGGGGCCGCAGGTTCAATCCCTGCACCGTCCACTTTGTACGGGACACCGGGCCGGGGATTCTCCCGACGCACTTATTCAACAAATTTAGTAATCAGAAATTCGGGATCCCGACCAACCGTCGGGAGATCCCATCAGCGCGCACCAAGAGATGAAAACCTTAGGGGGTGTGGCTCGCCCCTTCCAGAGCGCTATAATAGTTAGTATATGAGGGTAGGGTTGAAAAAAACGACTTTTCTTCGCCGCGGCTTCACGCTCATCGAGCTCTTGATCGTAATCGGGGTTCTCACGGTGCTCTCCGTCGCCGTCGTACTCACCTTAAATCCCGGGGAACTTCTAAAACAAGCGAGAGATGCAACACGCCTTTCGGATCTCGCAACGCTGAACCGTGCGATAGGCATCGCCTCCTTCGATGCCTCGGGCGGCGCTCCCAACACTATCTACGTATCCATCTCCGATCCGGCGCTCACAAGTCCGCAAACGAGCTTATGTCCAAACCTTGGACTCCCCCCTGCCCCCACGGGGTGGTCGTACCGCTGTGTGAGCCAGGAAGATTTGAGAAAAACGAACAGCGCGGGCTGGGTGCCCATAAATTTCCAGGCGTTCTCAGCGGGGTCGCCGCTCTCTGTGCTCCCCGTCGACCCCGTAAACACCGGGGCATCCGGACTCTATTACGCATATATAACGGGGGGGAGCTACGCAATCACGGGCCTACTCGAATCTCAAAAGTACCTCACGCAGTCGGCTACACGCGACGGCGGATCAGACAACAGCCGCATTGAGCTTGGGAATGACATCGACTTATGGGCAAAAGCATCGGGACTTGTTGGTTTCTGGCGTTTTGAGAACAATTTCGCGGACTCGAGCGGACAGAACAATAATGGAACGGGGGTGGGCGGCATAACCTTCGCTGCCGGGAAGGTAGGCCAAGCAGCGAGCTTGGACGGCATTGACGACCGGGTTGAGGTTCCAAACCACGCCACGTTGAACCCCCCGCGGAGCATAACGGTTGAGGCGTGGGTCAATCCGACTGATTACGCGATTGTCAATGCGGGAATCGTGAGCAAACGCGACGATGATGTGAACCTGAACCACGCGTGGGGGGGGGAATGTGGGTCGCGGGCACGACAGGAAAGGTGTGGGGGAGAATTTACAATCCGGATAACACCCAGGTGAACCTTCCCCCAAACGCAGTGCTCCCCGCGGGACAATGGTCACATGTCGTCATGGTGGCGAACGCCTCTTCGTCCCCCGCATCGGTCAGCCAATACGTAAACGGCGAGCGCGTGGGTGGGCCGCTTACATACAGCGGAACGCTCCGGAGCGGATCTGTTCTTTTATACTTAGGCAAACAATTGACCGCTTACTTTAAAGGCTCGATTGACGAAGTGCGCATCTACAATCGCGCGCTTTCAGACACGGAAATCAGGGGAAACTACAACGCCACGAAGTAACTGCCGGATTATTTCCTCCAGAACGCGCTACGAGTTCAGGGCGTAGAAATTCTCGTATAACTTCGCAACCAGAATTGGACCAGTACCACCGGGAGTGGGAGTATACGCAATATTTTTTTCTTCTGCGCCTTGTGGATCAAAGTCGCCCACGATTTTTCCGTTCAAGCGATTAAACCCGAAATCGATCACAAGCGCGCCCTCCTTCAAATCTTCTGCGCTGAAAAGATTCGGAACGCCCGCCCCCGAAATTACGATATCCGCCTCGGCGAGCTTACGCCGCAAACTCTTCGCATGCTCATCAATTACCGTAAGCTCCGCGACGCGATTCTGGAACCAAAACCCTACCGGCTTTCCTATCAAAAACCCTGCACCGGTCAAGACTACCTTCAAATCGCGAAGCGATTTGCCCTGAGCTTGTTTATCCTGAGTTGAATCGAAGGGCCGAAGGGTTAAAATCTCTTCGACAGTTGCGACTGAGGGCGGTACGATCTTGCTCCGCCCCGTGTAGAATCCGCCAAGCGCCGCTTCGCTCAAAAAATCAACGTCTTTTTCTTTTGGAATCACATTCAGCGCATAGTGCCTATTGATCTTCTCCGGAAGCGGAAGCTGGACGATAAAGCCGCCGCAGTTTTTTGGACCCGCCAAACGGCCGATTTCCTCTCGCAGTTTGTCAGTCGTAATATCCACCGGCAAACTATAAAGCCGGAAATCAATTCCAAGTTCTTTCGCAATCTTTTCTTTTTGTTTTAAAAAATTAAGCGAAGCCGGATCATCACCAACTAAAATAGCGCCGAAGAATTTGTCTATCTTCGGCTGGATTTTTAAGCCGGAAATAATCTTTTCGGCTATTGCCCTGCCGTCAATCCTTCGACTATGCTCAGGATTGATAGTGAGTCGAACCGAACCATCAATTACCATAACCTAATTGTATACCAGATGAACACCCCGAAAACAAAAAAAGGGCGAGTCGTTGTACCCGCCCATAAATCCCGATTCATGAAAAAAAGAGTTGCAGCTTCCTGAAATCTCCTACGGCATAGTGAGCGCCGTAATTCATAAGCTCTTCGCGCTCATATGAAGTCGCGATCCCCACGACAACGCATCCTGCCTCACGCGCCGAGACGATTCCATTCTTCGAATCTTCGACGGCGAGGAGTTCTTTGGGGCGGACCTTCAGCCGCTCCGCTGCCGTGAGATAGGGCTCGGGGTGCGGTTTCCCCTGCGCCACATCGGAGCCGGTTACGACAACATCAAAATACCGGTGGAGTCGGAAGATTTCAAACATGTACGCCTGTACCTCTTTTCCGCTTGAGGTCACAAGAGAGGTGCCGCTAAATCTTCTCTTCGCGAACGAGAGGAAGTTGAGAACTCCTTGAAAGAGCTTGATATTGTTCTTTGCTCCCCGGAGAAACGCTCTCCGCCATTCTTGAACGAGCTTCTCGATGTCGTAAGGTCGCCCGTTCCCATGCCTCTCAACAATCAGCGAAAAAATAACGTGGGCTCTTTTGCCCTTAAACGTTTCCCACTCGCCGGGCGGGACCACAAGGCCGTTCCTCCTACACACCCCACGCCCGCATCTTCCGTGAAATCCTTCGGAATCAAGCACCACGCCGTCCATGTCGAGTGCTATCGCCCGAATGTCCATGCAATACCTCCAAAAAAAGAAAGGGGCTTCTTCCTTTCTACGTCCTTCCTTCTCTTAAGTCAATCCATTCGACGAACTCGATGAGTTCGAAGAGATTGACACTAAGTACCGTCGAATGTGTCAGACAAAAAATTATGGCCTATAGGGAAGCGGGAATTTTTTTGCAAGCTTCCTCGCTTCCGCGCGCACTGCCCTCCCGCGGAGCAGTGTGTCCGAAATCATGCCGGCAATGATCGTCATTTCTCTTTCCTTCATACCGCGCGTAGTCAAGGCGGGCGTCCCAAGGCGAATGCCAGAAGGGTCCATTGGGGACCTGTGATCGTAAGGAATTGTGTTTTTATTGACAATAATCCCTTGCGCCTCGAGCTTGTCGCTTGCTTCCTTTCCGCCCACGCCGCGCGCGGCGACGTCCACCAAAAGCAGGTGTGTGTCCGTGCCTCCTGAAACAATTCGCCAACCGCCCTTCGTGAGCGCGTGCGCGAGCGCACGGGCGTTCTTTACGATCTGCTTCGCATATTTCTTAAATCCGGGCTGGCTCGCCTCATAAAATGCAACGGCGGTCGCGGCAATCTGGTTTACGTGCGGCCCTCCCTGAAGACCGGGGAACACCGCTCTATCAATCGCTTTTGGAAGTTCCACTCCGTTCCGTTTCGCCATCTTCGAATTGCGATTTGCGAAGATCATCGCGCCGCGCGGACCGCGGAGCGTTTTGTGGGTTGTGGTCGTAACCACATCTGCATATCTAAAAGGGGTTGGATACGCACCTCCGGCAACGAGCCCCGAGAAATGAGCCATGTCGACCATAAGGTAAGCGCCTGCGGCATCCGCAATTTTCCTGAACTTCTTGAAATCGATAATGCGCGGATATGCGGTAAAACCTGCGATCACGAGTCTCGGTTTCTCTTTTTTCGCCTGTTCTAGGATCGCACCGTAGTCGAGAAGTTCCGAGTTCTTATCAAGCACGAAGGGAATAGAATTCCACGCCTGGCCGGTAAAACTCACTTTGTGCCCGTGCGTCAGATGCCCACCCATATCGAGGCGGAGCCCCATTATTTTCTCGCCCAATGGAACGAGGGCAACATACACCGCGAGATTTGCCGGCGACCCCGAGTAGGGCTGGACGTTCACCGCCCAGTTTTTCGGAGAAAGTTTAAAGACCTTGAGGGCTCGTTCACGGCAGAGCTCCTCCGTATCGTCCACGTATTCATTCCCTCCGTAGTAGCGGCGCGCCGGATATCCCTCCGCATACTTATTCGTAAACGGCGTCCCGAGCGCTTTGAGGACGTCGGGGGAAACGAAATTTTCTGAAGGAATAAGGTCGAGCGTCTCATTCTGTCGCCGCATCTCTTGCGCTATCAGTCGTTCTATAACCTTGTCCTTCATAGTTACTACTTAAGTTCTAATGGCTAATCACTAACACCTAATTTCACTTCCCAGTCCTTGTGCATTTGGGGGAGCATCATCTCCGGGCACCACGATCTTTTCACTTCTTCAACATCCTGGGAGCGTTGATATTTTCCTCCCTCTCCCACATAATCGATCGTTTTCTTCGCGAGCGGTGCGACTTTGTAAAACACCATCTGCGCGATGCGTCTCCCCATCACGAGCGGAATGGAGAAATAACGCGAGTTATTCGTAATCTCCATCGTCCACCGGTTGAAATAGCCGATGTCGCCCCAGCCGGCATCTTTGCACACCTCAACGAAATTCCTGGCGAGCGATGAGCGCGCATACATCTTCGCGACACAAATTTCTCTCCCGCCGATAAATTCCTCGGTGTGCCCCAAGACGGTCTCTCCCGGATCAATCAAGATTACTTTGGTCCCCGCAGGAATGTTTTTGAACTCGCGCCCGAGCCGTTTACCCACCTCTTCGATCGGCTCCGCGCGGAAAGGGCCTTCCCAGACGACGTTCGTCGATTCCTCGTCGTACAAATTGTGGACGGTTGCGCGGCCTGCCGGTGCGCGTTCCCGCCAGTACCACTCGCCAAGAGACACATCGTAGCTCGTCGTTTTGAGCTTGCGCTCGTCGAACGGCGCGAGCACGCTCGTGCCGTCCTCCATATGTTTGCGAATTTGATCCTGTGAGAGAAGCATGTGTGGCGAGGAAAAATGGCCGTAATTCACTATAGTGTAGGCCAAAGGGCGCGTCTTGGCAATCGCGCGGATAATTTCTTAAGAGCGCGTGATGTGAGTAAGCGCGGACGCGATGTCGGTTCCCACTTTCTTGCCCGGATTGAAAATACCGAGCGGGTCGAAGATTTTCTTCACCTTTTCGAAAAGAGCGTAGACCTTCGATCCATACATTGTTTTGAGGTAAGGGGTGCGGATCAGGCCGTCGTTGTGTTCCCCATCAATCGAACCTCTGAATTCCTTCACGAGTTTGTAGACCCTCTCTGCAAGCTCCGGGATAATCTTTATCGAGCGGGGGTCGGCCATGTCCATCAAAGGTATGATATGGAAATTGCCGTCGCCGATATGCCCCGCGATGGTATAAATCAAATTGTATTCGTT
>CAYHEU010000042.1:0-7505 GCA_964355785.1 uncultured Candidatus Saccharibacteria bacterium
TGGAAGGGATAAGCGCTGAAAGCATCTAAGTGCGAAGCCCACCCCAAGATTAGGTGTTATGGTTTCGTGGGAGACTACCACGTTGATAGGCTCTAGGTGTACGCACCGCAAGGTGTTTAGCCAAGGAGTACTAATAACCGCGCCAACCATCCCAATGCTGACTTGCTTCGACTTTCTGTTCTTGAGAACCGGCGTTCAGTTTGCTCCAGCGGCAAACTGCCGCCTGCTTCTCGGCGCCAAAATCCGCTAAGGCGGAACCAAGCTTTTGGCGCCTCCGAAAGCTTCTCAGGAACAGAAAGTCTTCGCTTCTGATATTTAATTTTAAAACAGAGTTTTTATTTGCCGGTGTTTTATTTAGGCGTGTCCTACCTCTTCCCATTCCGAACAGAGAAGTAAAATCGTCTAAATCTGATGATACTTTCGGCTTCGGCTGATGGGAAAGTAGGATACGCCGGCATATAAAAACTCTGTTTTTTGATTGTGTAAAACCTCGTTTGACTTCCTGCGGGGGGGGGCGATAATGGGGGTATGAAAGAGAAAGAGCATTACGAATACGAAATAGATAAGGAAAGAGGATATAGTGATAGTGAGGCGGAGAAAAAAGCAGAAGAGCTTAACAAGAGATCCGGTCTTTTAAAAAGACTCTTTGGGTTGGCTCCGACCATGAGCTACCTCGATGTGCTTCAGGAAGATGCAAAACACGATGCGCGAGAACTCCTCTCTTTATCCGAGGAGGAGCTTGAAAAGATAGGGGAAGCACAGCTACTCCAAAAGATTGAGAAAGAACACGGAATTTCTCGTGAAAAACTCGAAGATCCCAACGTGATTCAGACTAAAGAAAGTAAAAATGGATCACCTATTGTCAGAATAGGGGAGCACGAGATTAAGGCTTTTACCTATAAGTGTGATGATAAAGGGTGTACAGAAGATCACGAGAGCGTGTTGATTGATGGACAGGAGGTTCCGGGGGATATGACTCGGAAGTGGCATTCTTTAGTGAGTGACGTAGTGCATTTCAAATCGGGGGATTTTCGACAAGATGCAGAGAAAATCAGGTACCTAGCTCATTGGGATTTATCACGTGACAACGAGCGTAAGGGTATTATTTCCGACAGGGCGAAAAGATATGCAGACCTAGATCAAAAAAAAGAGCAGTGGGAAGAGGAGATGAGGAAAAAAGAAGAAACAAAATCAGCTCTTCTGGCGCAAGAAGAAGCAAAGAAAAGAGAAGCCCATCGGAAAGCAGGAGAAATAGAATCTACCCTTCGTAAAGAAAAGAAGTAATTTCTCTAGCGATTTTTCAGTGATCTGACGAGGCGTGCCACCTCTTCCTCCCGCCGTAGGCGGGATTGCGTTTTGTAAACAAATCCAAGAATCGTAGATCAGTTTTTTGTCACGGAGAAATTTGACTGGATCTTTACCCCCTAAAACCTCTCTGATTTCAATGAGCAGTTCGTCGTCACTGTTCGGAAACTTTTCCGTTCCCATGAGGCATTTTCCCATACCCTCCGCTTCAAGCGCGGTGCGGATAGCTTCACTCTCGCTTTTTGTTGCCTTGATACTGTAGATGTAGACGGTGCGGGTCATTAGAGTGAGAAGCGATGCCATTTTGCCACCTCCTTTGCTGATTGGAGCATAGAATACTAGTGATTGTTTATCAAGTTTTTTATAAAAAAGCCGCACCTCGAGTGAGTTGCGGCAATGGTGAATCTGGGGAATAACGTACGGCTTAATGGACGGTCTCGGCTGGCTCCGGCTCGTGAGTGGTGCTCCTCGCAACGCCCATCGTGCGGAAGTCATCAATAATTCTGCGTGCGACTAGCGAGTCGATCAAGTTCTTGACCGCCATTCCCTTGTCGTTGAATATCAGGATGAAGTGGATTTCTTTACTGCTCTCTGCCACAGCCTTGAGCGAAAATTTGTGAATGTCTCCATTCTGGACGAGCCGGCGGAGCACCTCCGTGAGATTGCACTCCCTGACGTTCACGACTAATTTCCTTGTCAACGATATCACCCCCTTTCTCTAATTTAAGTGAAGGCGAATACACTTTTATTGTCAAGAAACCAGGAAAGGTTTTATTGTTATAATACATAAAGCCATTATGGATCGGCGACAGAAACAAATTTTCTATGGGAGTATTTATCTAGTTATTCTTGTCGCTATCGTTTTTGGTTTTTATATAGTGTTCTTTAGAGAGAAACCGTCATGCTCCGACGGCATTCAAAACCAGAATGAGGCGGGCATTGATTGCGGAGGTCCTTGTGAAAAACTTTGCCTCGCGGGAGCACAGCCCATCAAACTTATCGGAAAAGTAAATCTCCTCTACGTAGGGCTCGATCATGCAAGTTTGCTTGCGAAGGTGGAAAACCCGAACACTTCGCTCGCCGCGAGGAATTTTGATTATGTGTTCGACATCTATGACGAAGCGGGCAAATTTCTTCGATCGGCGGGAGGAAAGTCCTTCGTCTATGCCGGGGAATTCAAATATATTCTCGTTCCGAATCTCGAATATTCCGTGGAAAAAATCAGCAGAGTGGATTTTACCTCACGCAATCCGCGCTGGGTTTCTGCGGAAGATTTTTTCAGGCCAAAGATCGTGATTCAGAACCATCAAACCGAAGTGTTTGGGAAAGAATTGCGGGTGAGCGGGAAAGTGATAAATCAGGATCTTATCGCGCTCCCTAAAGTAAAGGTAATCGCGGTGTTCTTCGGGAAGTTCGGCCAAACGTCTGCCGCCTCGGAGACCGAGCTCGACAATATCGGCGTGGACGAAGTGCGGCCGTTTACCGTGATCCACCCCTTGACCGAGGGCGTGAATCCCGAAGCAACCCAGGTGTTTGTTTTTGCGTACCGTCCATGAAGAGTTTATTCCTCCCGACGGGAATTCTCCTCGCCGCAAGTTTGGTCATAATCTCAAGCATCTCGACGAACCTTTTTATTCTTCAGGCGAGTTGGATTGCGCTCGGCATTCTCGTTGTGGCTTTTTTCTGGCTTGTTGATTGGCGTGTACTTTTGAACCACCGATGGTTTATCTGGGGGTTCTATCTTTTCACTGTCGCGCTTCTCGTTGCGGTTTACTTCACCGCGCCTGTTGTGAGAAATACGAGAAGCTGGCTCGCGTGGGGCCCCCTTAACTTCCAGCCCGTGGAACTCGTGAAGGTTGCGCTCATTTTGGTTTATGCGCAGTTTTTCAGTAAACGGCATCTTCGTGTCGCGAGTTGGCAGAATATCTTCGCTTCTCTCCTTTATTTTGCGATACCCGCAGTGCTTGTAATGCTCCAACCGGACCTCGGCTCGACTCTTGTACTCTTCGGCATTTGGTTCGGATTTCTCCTTGTAAGCGGTCTCCCGCGCGAGAGGATCCTGATTGTCGCGATCGCGTTCCTCGTCGCAGGTTTTTTCGTTTGGAATTACGGTCTCAAGGATTATCACCGTGAGCGGATCATCGGAGTTTTTTATCCTGAACGGAGCATTTTGGGCATCAATTACAGCGTCCATCAATCGAAAATCGCAATCGGCTCCGCGGGATTTTGGGGAAAAGGATACGGCCAGGGATCGCAAACCCAGCTTGGATTTTTAACCGAGCCCTCGAGTGACTTTATCCTTGCGGCGCTTATCGAAGAATGGGGTTTTTTTGCAGGTTTTCTCGTCATAGGGGCTTTCCTCGGACTTGTATTTAGAGTGCTTAAGATCGGGAATCTTGCGGACCAGAACTTTGAAAAGTTTATCTGTCTCGGTGCGGCGATGGTATTCGGTCTTCATTTTCTTCTGAACGCCGGGTCGGCGACGGGACTTCTCCCGGTGGTCGGAGTTCCTTTCCCATTCTTGAGTTACGGCGGATCGAATCTTTTGACAAACTTCATCCTTCTTTCTATAGTGAATGCCATTGCATTACGATCGTAGAAAAATCGTTCGCATAGGTGTCGCGGCGCTAGGAATAATAGCGCTCGTTTATTTTTTTTACAGTTTGCGGCCGGTTGGCGGCGATGGAGAGAAAATTTTTGTTGTTTCAAAGGGAGAAAGTTTTACGGAAATCGCCAAGGGACTTCGTCGCGAAGGAATTGTTCGCTCTGGATCCGTTTTCAAAATTGCCGCGATCGTGCGGGGAGTGGCGACCGAGCTCAAGCCAGGAAGTTACACGATTTCTCCGTCGCTTAGCGCACTTGAAGTGCTTGGACTGCTCGTGAGCGGCGCCCACAGAGAAGTTTTGGTCACGATTCCCGAAGGAGCCTCTCTTTACGAAGTTGATGAGATCTTGAGCGATCGAGGCGTAGTTCCGAAGGGGAGCGTTATTGAAATCGCGCTTCGCGACAAGTTTGAGGGGAAACTTTTCCCCGATACCTACAGATTTTTTGCCGACTCGTCAGCCGAGGAGGTGGTCAAGAAATTTTTGGAAAACTTTGAGGCGAGAGCGGTTCCTCTCTTGAATCAAGACCCCAAGAATTTTGAGACGAATCTCATTCTCGCATCCTTGCTTGAAAAAGAAGTTCCCGACTATGAGGAACGCAGAATTGTTGCCGGAATACTCAAAAAACGGTATTCGGCGGGGATGGCCCTCCAGGTGGACGCCTCTATTTGTTATATAAAAAGACAGATTTCAAGTGGTTCCTCGAATGAATGCTATCCCTTGAACCCCCTTGACTTCAAAATTGACTCGCCCTATAATACTTACCTGTATTCTGGTTGGCCGCCTGGTCCGATTGGTAGTCCAGGCGTTTCGGCGTTCAAGGCAGCACTCTCACCAAAAAGTTCGTCGTATTGGTATTACTTAAGCGATCCTCGCACTTCGCGAACGATCTTCGCGGAGACCTTCGATGAACATAATAAAAACAGGGCGTTGTATCTGGGAAATTAGCAGATCTCCGCTTGTATGCACGGTGGCCGAGGATGTATTTAAGAAAAAGTAAAGCTACCACATAAACCACAATTATTGGGGGCGGTCTCCTTTTTTTGTGTTCTGGTAGGTTGGAATGATTTCTTGAAATAGCCGCGGTGTTTTGGTCAAGCTCTAATCGGGAACTCGCCCTGGGAAGCAATATATAAAACACACATGTCAAAAGAATTGACGGTAAAAAATTTTGGAAAATTTAAATCGTTTATTCCCCAATCGAATCTCAACGAAATTCAGATCAAGTCCTACGAGTGGTTTTTGGAGCACGGACTTCGAGAAATTTTCGAGGAGGTTTCCCCGATTCGCGATCACACGGGGAAAGAGCTCGAACTTTACTTTGAGGACTATCATTTCGACGAGTCTCGGCATGACGAAGCCACCTCTCACTTTAAGGAGACTACCTACCAGGCGCCGCTTCGTATGCGTTTGCGGCTCGTAAACAAAAAAACCGGCAAGGGACATACACAGGAAGTGTACTTTGGTGACTTCCCCGTGATGACGAAACGAGGAACGTTCATTATAAACGGCGTCGAGCGCGTAGTCGTTTCCCAGCTCATCCGTTCGGCGGGTGTTTACCTTACCGCAAACGCATGGCGGGGACGCAAGCTTTTTGGGGCAAAAGTAATTCCGAATCGCGGCGCATGGCTTGAGTTCGAAACCGATATCGACGGATCAATTGGGGTCAAGATCGATCGGCACAGGAAAGTTTCCGTAACCAATCTTCTTAGGGTTTTCGGCGTTTCTGAAGACGCAATCAATTCGCTTTTCAAAAGTGTCGATAAGGGGCCGATAAAATACCTTGAGGCGACGCTTAAGAAAGACGTCGCGAAAGACGTTCCCGGTTCCTATCTCGAAATCTACCGCCGGCTCCGGCCCGGAGACCCCGCGACGCCGCAAACCGCCCAAAGCCTTATTGATACGATGTTCCAGCGGTTTGATCGTTACGATCTTTCCGCGGTTGGACGGTTCAAATTGAATCAGCGTTTGAATTTTGAAGAGAAAAAAGACAGCCGTCTTCTTGATAAGGACGATTTGGTCGCTATCGTGCGCGAGATCATTCGTTTGAATAATGACCTGGCGGCAGAACCGGATGATATTGATCACCTCGGGAACCGGAGGCTCAAAGCCGTGGGCGAACTCCTTCAGGGGCGCCTGCGGATAGGATTGGCGCGGCTCCGGAGGATTATCCAGGATCGCATGTCGACCTACGATCGGGAGACCTTGATGCCGGCGCAGCTCATCAACTTCCGGCCGATTATGGCAGTTATTAGAGAGTTCTTTGCGTCATCCCAGCTTTCGCAGTTCATGGATCAGGTGAATCCTTTGGCGGAGCTCGAGCACAAGCGGAGGCTTTCTGCTTTGGGTCCCGGAGGGCTCACTCGCGAGCGCGCAAGTTTCGAGGTTCGGGATGTTCACTACTCGCACTACGGGAGAATTTGTCCGATTCAAACACCGGAAGGCTCGAATATCGGTCTTATTAACTATCTTGCGAACTACGCTCGCGTAAACGAATTCGGATTTCTTGAGACGCCGTACATAAAAGTAAAGAACGGAAAGATCACCGGCGAAATTGTGTGGTTGAATGCCCTCGAGGAAGAGAAATACAAGATTGCGCACGCGGGCGTTCCCCGCGATGACGAAGAACAGCTTTCGGGTCCTATGGTTGACGCGCGCATTAAGGGAGCTCCCGCGAGTTGCCCCGTCGAGGAAGTGAATTTGATCGACGTCGCTCCCCATCAATTCGTGAGCGTTGCGACCTCGCTCATCCCATTTCTCCAGCACGATGACGCGAACCGCGCGCTCATGGGCTCAAACATGCAGCGCCAGGCGGTGGTGTCCGTTCGCGCGCAGGCGCCGTACGTGGGAACAGGTCAGGAAGAAAAAGTTGCGGAAGATTCCGGCTACGTTTTGAAGGCCGAAGGGAGCGGAGAAGTGCTCGAAGCGGACGCAAGTAACATCAAAGTAAAGTACGTGAAAGGAGGAGTGAAACAACACAAACTTGTGAAGTTCAAGAGATCAAACCAGTTCACGTGCATCTCGCAGCGGCCGCTTGTCGAAACCGGAGACAAGGTAAAAACAGGAACGCTTCTTGCGGACGGTCCCTCGACCGAGAACGGAGTTCTTGCGCTTGGGCAAAACCTCCTCGTCGCTTTCGTTTCGTGGGAGGGCGCAAATTTTGAAGATGCGATTATTATCTCAGAACGTGTGCGCCGGGACGATCTTTTCACCTCGATCCATATTGAAGATTTTTATTGCGATGTCCGCGATACGAAACTCGGCCCCGAAATTACGACTCCCGACATCCCAAATGCTTCCGAGGAGAAACTCAAGAATCTTGACGAGGAAGGAATCATTCGGATAGGCGCCGAAGCGAGAACCGGCGACATTTTGATCGGAAAAATTTCTCCAAAAGGAGAAACCGAGCTCACCTCCGAAGAACGCTTACTCCGAGCAATCTTCGGAGAAAAAGCTGCGGACGTGAAAGATACTTCGCTCGTATTGTCTCATGGCAAGCGCGGGAGGGTCGTGGGCGTGAAGATCTTTTCCCGTGATCGCGGGGATGAACTTGAACCCGGTATCATAAAGCGAATTCAAGTTGAGGTCGCACAAATA
>CAYHEU010000043.1:0-7242 GCA_964355785.1 uncultured Candidatus Saccharibacteria bacterium
AAGGAACGATTTTCTCTTCTCGGACCGCATTCAAGGCGTGCATGAGTTTCTCTCCAGTATGGCGAATGTTAAAGAGTCGTTCTGATTGAACGAGTGAGCTGTAATTAAGTATACCGCGTATTCGCTGTTCCGGATAACGGATTCCATCCCCCGCCGCGATTTGCAAATTTATGGGGGAGGGGTAGATTGAAAGCGTGATCCGCATGCATTACCTCCTTACCGTTTTTAGTTTTTTTCTGGTTGCGGTGAGTGTACGTGCCGCAAACGTAGAGATGTTGACTCCAAGAGTCAGGTCAGGTGAAGCTCTTCTCGTGAAATTTGATGAGGCGCCGAGGAGCGTCACTTTTGACGGCAAGGCGGTTCTAGCGTTTCCCTATCGGACGACATGGCGCGCAGTTCTTCCGCTCCCACTTTCGGCAAAGATTGGAACACACCGGATCGTTGCAGATTTTACGGGCGGCGCGCGCATTGAGCGAAGCATCGCCGTCTCAAAGAAAATTCAAAAGCTGATCGTGCTTCCCCCGCCGCCGAAGCTTGGTATGACTGCGAAAGAAATCACGCAGAATCTTGCGGTGACGAATAGCGCGGTGAGGAAAAACGTGGAAGAGGTTCAGGACGTGACGCGCTTCGAGGAACCTTTTGGCCTCCCGCTTGCGGACAACCGCAAAATTTCGAGTCCCTTCGGCGAAATTCGGAAAATAGGAGAAGAGAGCATCACGCACCTTGGGACGGATTTCGATGCCGCAAGAGGGCGTGCGGTTGCGGCGATTAATGGAGGTGTCGTAAAGAGCGCATATCTCGATCCCATCTACGGCAATTCCGTGATCGTCGACCACGGGCGCGGCATTTATTCGCTGTATCTCCATTTGGACTCAATGAAGGTAAAAGTTGGGGACATGGTAAAAAAAGGAACGTTGGTGGGTAGGGTCGGCGACTCGGGCCTTGCGAGCGCCCCGCATCTCCATCTTTCGATCAAGATAGGCGGCGTCTCGGTTGACCCCCTACAGTTCGTCTCGGCGTTTAGATAATTGATAAGCGTTACCCGCCTTCGCGCAGAAAGCTCCGAGCTTTAGCTCGGAGATGTCCAGCCTTCGCAGCCGAAGCAGCTGCTTCGGCGGAGTAGGCAATGCGTCGCGGGTAACCCTCCGAATCCGCCAGGCGGCGGAGAAGGAGGGTGTGCTTCGGCGGGTTCCGCAGAAGCACATGAAGAAGCTCCGGCCTTTAGGCCGGAGAGGCTTCACATATCTTTTCGCCGTTTGTGGTAGAATATTTCTATGAATCAAATGAAGTCAGCGTACGTTATTGCGGCAGCGGTCGTATTGATCCTCCTCGGAGCCCTCTATTTCGGGGCGCAATCCCCCGCTCCCGTAGGAGAGCCCTCTCCTACCGGGACGCCCGCGGGAGGCACCGTTCCCCCGGCCAAAACCGGCGGAGGTGCGAGCGCGGGGACAAAACCCGCACCGAGCGGCGGGAGCACCGCAGGAACGACGGCCTCGGCAAATAGCGGGCGCGTCATCGTTGCAGTGACCGACGCGGCGGTGAATCTCGAAGACGTCAAATCCGTTTTCTTGACCGTAAGCCAGGTGAGAATCCAAAGCCCTCAAAAGGGATGGATTACGATTCCGGGCGGCAGCAAAAAGTTCGATCTTTTGGAACTCAAGCGAACTGCGACGCTTGGCTTGATCGGCGACGGATATGTTGAACGCGGTTCGTATAACCAGCTTTGGCTCACGATTAGCGAAGTGAGTGTTTTGAAGTACGACGGGACGTCCGCCCTTGCGAAACTCCCCTCGGGGAGCGTGCGCATTGTGGGTACCGTCCAAGTCGAGCGCGGGCAGGCCTCGTCCGCGGTGTTTGATTTTGACGCCGATAAATCCCTCCACTCAATAGACGGCGGCGGATATATCTTTATGCCGGTTATCAAGCTTTCGACGCGCGCGAACGCAATTGCCGAGTTTTCCCCGGGGAGTAAGGTGCGCCTCACGAGCGGTGCCTCTCAGGCGGTCGTGAACGTCGGAATGGATGAAAATGGGGACGTTCGAGAAAATTTCTCGCTCCACCCCTTAACCCGGATCGGTGTCGTGGGAAACGCATTAAAACTCCGCCCGTATGATCTCCCCGAGACCGGACTTCTGATTGACGCAGAGCGGGCCGTGCAGATTGCAACCGGAGGCGGTTACGTGGACAAGGTGGTTTCCCTCAAACTTACGAAAACTGATTTTACGTTCTGGCGGGTGACCGGGATGAAGGGAGTAACGCAGGTGCGCGTGGACATTGACGCCGCGACCGGAAAGATTATCGAGAGGTAGGGAAAATTTCTTGGAGAAATGAAAACGCCGTGTGCAAGTTGCACGCGGCGTTTGTGTTTTGATGTTCTACCGTACGATCGTTTCGCTCCTTTCCGGTCCCACGGAGAGCACCGGGCAAGGAGATCAAGCCATCCCTTTGTAGTTCGGAGCGTCCTTCGTGATAAGGATCCCATGGGGATGGGATTCACGGACGCCGGCGTCAGTGAGGCGATGGAAATCAACTTTCTCGCGGAGCTCCTCGATGATTGCGGCACCGACGTAGCCCATGCCTGACCTGAGGCCCCCGACGAGCATTTCGATCACCTCGGACACTCCTCCTCGATATGGAACGAGTCCCTCGACTCCTTCGGGGACGAGCTTTCCTTTTGCTTCACCGGCTTGCCGATACCGTTCTTTTGATTCGTTGCTCGATTCCATCGCTCCCAAGGATCCCATGCCGCGGTAGTCCTTCCATTTCATTCCTTGGTAAAGGACAGTGTCGCCCGGAGTTTCTTCAGTCCCGGCCAGGAGGCTCCCAATCATCACGCTGTGGGCGCCCGCGGCGATCGCTTTCGTGATATCGCCAGAGTACTCGATTCCGCCGTCGGCGCATACGGGAACGCCGGATCCCTCGATGGAAAAAGCAATTGCGTATGCGCAGTTATAGACTGCGGTGAGTTGAGGGCAGCCGATGCCCGCGATGATACGTGTAGTGCAGATGGAGCCCGGTCCTTGGCCAACTTTTACGCCATCCGCGCCGGCATCTGCGAGCCGCTTTGCCGATTCAGGTTCGGAGATGTTTCCCGCAACGACGTCCGTCGCCGGGAAGAGCTTCTTCAGTTCTCGGAGGGTTCGAATCACCTCGCGTGAATCCCCGTGAGCGGTGTCTATTACGATTGCATCAACACCCTGCTCTACGAGGAGCTCCGCGCGTTCGAGTGCGGCGTCGCCTACGCCTACGGCCGCTGCGACTCGCAGTTGTCCGCGATCGTCAACGTTGTAGAGAGCCGACTTCTTAGATTTGATACGCTTGAGGTCGGAGAACGTGTACATTCCGGCGAGTTTTCCTTCCTCATTTACAAGAAGGAGGACCTTCTTGCGGGCTTCCCGCATGAGGTTATATGCCTCATCGAGCGAGGTGCCAAGCGGCGCCGTAATGAGTTCGGTTGTCACTACGTCGCGTGCAAGTCGTGAGAGATCGTCGCAGAAGTCGAAATCGTTCTTCGTGAGGAGCCCTCTTATCTTTCCCTTGCTGTTTACCACCGGAAGGCTATGGAACGGCCACTTCTTTTCATCGCGGCGGTTCAGGATCTCTTCCATCGTCTCCGTCTCCAGAACCGTAAAGGGCTTCGCGATCAGGCCGTTCAGAAAAAACTTCACCCTCGCGACTTCCTTCGCATGCGTCTTGGGTGTGAGATTCCTGTGGATCACTCCGATACCGCCCAAGATAGCCATCGCGATTGCCATCTTGGATTCGGTTACGGTATCCATCGCGGCGCTCACGATAGGCGTGTGGAGAGGAACGTTTCGCGAAAACATGCTCTTCGTCGAAACTTCGCTCGGCAGGACCTCCGAGTGTCCGGTTCTGAGTATCACGTCTCGGTAAGAGAGCGCGAGGTCATGCTCCTTCGCTTTCTCGAAAAAGTCGTGCTTCGACATATCGGAACCCTTCCTTTCTGTGTGGAATTTGGGTTGAATGCTCTTTCGTACGGTAGGTATAGGTTATAAATGTGCGGTACCTTATCCTAAACGAAAAACCCCGCTTTAGACAAGTATGCTTCTTTCAGAATCTCGCACCGCGTGCGGGAAATTATATTCTCAAATTCTTGAGAATATTGGAATAAACCTCGATGATAAAGAGCTTTTTAAGAAATTCGGAAGGGCTTTAGTTCTTGAGATATCGCCTGATTGCGACGAAGCTTGAGAGAACGCCGATCGTTACTCCGAAAAGAACCTGGTACCCGAAGATGATAAGCAGATTTGAGTAGAAATACTGGACGATATTGAGCTCCGGATCGAGGCCCTTCAACATTGGCGAGACGAAGTGGAGCACGGGAGCGGCGAGAATTACGCTTGCAACCGCGCCCATAAGGCCCGAAATGATTCCCTCGATAATATAGGGGCCGCGGACAAGCGCGTTCGAGGCGCCCACAACCCGCATGATGCCGATTTCTTCCCGGTTCGAGTAGATCGCGAGACGGATCGTATTGAATACCACGAGGCCTGCGACCAGAGCCATCACGATAGTGAGGAGGAGGCCGCCACGGCTCACGTTGTTTACGATCGAGGTCAGGCGGTCGATAATCATCTGATTTTTCTTGTAGCTCACCTCGTCGATTGCTCCGCTCAAATTCGGGCTCGAAAGGTATTGCGCGATCGAGGCATACTGTTCGGGCCGGTGCGCTTTGATGCTCAAAGACGCTTCGAGGGGATTTTCGTTCAAGGCGATGAGCGCCTGATTGATGGTCTCGTCGTCTTTATTTTTACTCTTGAAAATTTCGAGCGCCTCATCACGTGAGATGTAAGTAATATCTTTCACTTCCGAGAGGCTTTCGAGCGATTTCTTGATGTTCAGAATTTCGTCCTCGGGAGTGGTCGTTTTGAAGTAGACGCTGATGTCGATCTTGTCCTGGATGGATCCCGCTATTTTCTGCGTGGTAAATCGGAACGTCATAAGCCCGATTGAGACCGAGAGTGCGAGCACCATAATCACGACAGTCGCGGTCGAGAGCCAGCCATTCCGGTAGAAATTTTTGACTCCGTAATGAAAAATTCTTGATATGATTGTAAACATTTGATTAGGATTTAGTATTTAGGAGTTAGGATTTAGGTTTTCGCCCTATATTCTAAATCCTATATTCTCAATTCTATACTAGAATGTACCGTCCTTTTTCTTCGTCTCTGATCACTCGACCGTGATCGAGGCTAATCACTCGTTTTTCAAGACTGTTGATGATTTCCTTGTCGTGAGTCGCAAGAATAACCGTGGTACCAAGCTGATTGATTTTCTGGAGAAGCCCCACGATTTCCGACGTATGGAAAGGATCGAGGTTTCCTGTGGGCTCGTCCGCGATAATCACTTCCGGCCGGTGTACCATAGCTCTCGCAATCGCCACGCGCTGTTTCTCTCCGCCGGAGAGTTCATGCGGGAAATTGTTTGCCTTGTCGCTTAACCCGACCATGTCGAGCACCTGCGGAGTGAGTTCCGCAATTTCCTTTTGCAGTCTTCCGGACACTTCAAGCGCGAACGCAACGTTTTCGTACGCGTTTTTGTTCATGAGAAGCCGGAAATCCTGGAAAATCACTCCGATATGCCTTCTGAAGGACGGCAAGTCCGCCGAGCGGAGTTTGTTCACCTCGTACTGGCCGAATAAGATCCTTCCTCTCGTCGGTTTTTCTTCGCCGATCAGAAGCCGGATCGCGGTTGATTTTCCGGCGCCGGATTTCCCCACAAGGGAAACGAACTCCCCCGGGTTAATCTGAAAATTTATGTCTTCGAGCGCGGTGGTATGAGCGTTGTAGATTTTGTAAACGCTTTGAAATGCGATCATAAAAATTAGTATTTAGGGTGTAGAATTTAGAATTTAGGGTACAAAGAGAGGAAACTGCAATACCTTAAGCATCTCCTTCTTTGCTAAATCCTAAATTCTATATCCTAACTCCTTATCCCTAATTCTACCTCAGCTTCTATGAACATATCAATATCCCCATCCAATACCTCGTCAACACGCACAGTCTCCGCGCCTGTGCGGTGATCCTTTACAAGTTTATAGGGATTCATCACGTATGAGCGGATTTGGTTTCCCCATTCCGGTTTCACTTTCGTGCGAAGTTCCGAGAACTCTTGGACCTGGTTTTTTTCCATGAGCTGGATGATTTTTGCCTTGAGGAGCTTCATCGCCCGCTCGCGATTCTGCGCTTGGGAGCGCTCCGCCTGCGAGCCCGCGGAGATTCCCGTAGGGATGTGGATAATTCTTACGGCGGTTTCAACCTTGTTCACATTCTGGCCTCCCGGTCCCGATGAGCGTGAAAACTCGAGCTTGAGATCCGTGTCCGGTATCTTGATTTTTGCTTCTTCTATTTCCGGGAGTTCAGGGAGAACCTCTATGAGCGCGAAGGACGTATGCCGGAGCTTTTTCGCCGAAAAAGGAGAGATTCTTACAAGCCGATGGACTCCCATCTCGTTTTTAAGATAACCATAGGCGTACTCCCCTTTGATTTCCATCGTGCGGCGGTTCGGGTTGTCGTCCACGAGCGTCGTTTTCCACCCTCTGCGTGCAGCGTACTTCTTATACATCGCGAAAAGCATCCTCGCCCAGTCCCCGGCATCTTCTCCTCCCACTCCCGGATAGACCGCGAGTGTTGCAGAACCTTTGTTGTAGGATCCGGTAAAAAGTTCTTCGAGTTCGAGTTCGCGGAACTTTTTCTTGACGGCAAAGAATTTTTGTTCTTCGAAATCCACCTCAAGCTCCGCGATCCCTTTTTCAATCTCTTGATAGCGATCCGTGAGGTTTTTGAGTTCGCCGAGCACTTTTATTTTCCTGTCCGCCTCTTCGCGATTCTTCCAAAAATCGGGCGCGCCCATTGCTGCCTCGAGTTCGGAGATCTCCTTTTCTTTCGCCGCGACGTCAAAGCCGCCCCGCTAAGCGGGGCAACATTATCTTAAGTTCACTTAGTTGTTCGCGTATGTCTGTCATTTTGAGCCAGCGAGAGGAGTTGAACCTCCAACCTCTCCCTTACGAAGGGATTGTTCCCTCTTTGTCCAGAACTTTGAGCCGGAGGGGAGATTTGAACTCCCGACCTTTGCTTTACGAAAGCACTGCTCTACCGCTGAGCTACTCCGGCTCAAAGTTCTGGTAACAAAGTGCAATCCGCCTCTGGAGGACAATCCCGTCTCATGGCGGAGGGTACAGGATTCGAACCTGTGAGGGGATTACTCCCCAACCGCATTTCG
>CAYHEU010000044.1:0-7121 GCA_964355785.1 uncultured Candidatus Saccharibacteria bacterium
TGCTCCCGCATCTTTTTGCGCTTGAAAAACTCGGCGTTCGCATCACGACCGTCCACGACATTTATAAGGTGAGCATAAAGAAACTTAAGCCCGCCGAAATCGTGCTCTATGAGGCGGGGGATACGGTAACGGAGAATGCGGTAATGGCGGCGGCTCGGATTCCGGGCACAACCGTCATTAAGTTCGCTTCGGCGAACTATATGGTGCAGGATCTTTGTCATTATCTTGAGATGCTCGGAGTTGAAATAGAAGGTATTGGCACGACCACGCTTACCGTGCACGGCGTCTCTGGCATTGATGTGTCGGTTGAGTATTCCCCAAGCGAAGATCCGATTGAAGCGATGCTTTTCCTCTCTATCGCGGCCACCACCGGATCCATGATAACGATTAAGCGGTGTCCGATTGATTTTCTCGAGCTTGAACTTTTGAAACTGGAGAAGATGGGTTTTAAATATAAAATTCTGAAACGCTATAAGGGAGAAAACGGATTTACCAATCTCGTGGATATCAAGACCTTCCCGTCAAAACTCGTTGCGCTCGAGGAGAAAATCCATCCGCAGCCTTATCCGGGCTTGAACATTGATAATCTCCCTTTTTTTGTGCCCATCGCGACGCAGGCGAAGGGAACGACGCTTATCCACGACTGGGTATACGAGGAGCGCGCAATTTACTATATGGAGCTAAAAAAGCTCGGCGCGAGCATCATTCTCGCTGATCCGCACAGGGTTTTTATCGAGGGACCGACGGATCTTCGCGCAACCGAGGTGATCTGCCCGCCTGCGCTCCGGCCCGCGGTCATAATCTTAATCGCGATGCTCGCCGCGCGTGGTACCTCAATTCTGCGGAATGTGTATTCAATCAATAGGGGATACGAGGATCTGGTGAACCGGCTGAACAAGCTCGGGGCGAAGATACGGATTATCAGATAAATTGATTTCGGTTCTCATTTGGGGTTAAATAAGGGCTTGGTTGAAAAATTGCAATCCGCCAATTGGCGGAGTAGAATTTTTCAGTACCAAACCTTACCGAGCATATAACGAGTTATGTGCTCGGTGCTCAATGTTGTAGTAAAATTTACTGCGCATCGAGCTGGTAAATTTAAACAACATAGGCATGCTTACGCGTAAGATCGGCATTGATTTGGGAACTGCAAATACGGTCGTTTTTGTGCCCGGGAAGGGTTTTATTATCAATGAACCCACTATTGTGGCGCTTTCGAAGCCCGAGAATACCGTTCTCGCGGTGGGAGTTGAAGCAAAGGAAATGATAGGACGCACGCCAGAAGAAATTGTGGCGTACCGTCCCTTAAAAGATGGGGTGATTGCCGACTACTATATTACGAAAGCGATGCTTACCTACTTCATCAGCAAGGCCGTGGGACGGCTGAACATCTTTAAACCCGATGTGGTGATTTCGGTCCCCGCGGGTATCACGCAGACCGAGCGGCGTGCAGTTATAAATGCCGCTCGCGAAGCGGGAGCTCGTGAAGTGTACGTGGTAAAAGAGCCGATTCTCGCTTCTCTTGGAGCCGGTATTCCCATAAACGCAAGATCGGGAAACATGATTATCAATATGGGTGGAGGAACCTCCGAGGTTGCGGTAGTTGCCTTGGGAGGCATCGTTTCGTGGGCAAGTTTGCGGGTTGCGGGAAATAAGTTCGATCAGGCAATCAGCGATTACGTAAAGAAAAAGTATTCCCTTGCGATCGGAGAGCAGACAGCCGAAACCGTAAAAATCGAAATCGGCGCCGCGCTTCCTGTAAAGGATAAGATGGAATATCACATTCGCGGCCGCGACCTCGTTTCCGGCTTGCCGAAGGATATTATTATGAACAGCAACGAAATTGCGGATGCCTTGAATCCTTCCCTTATGGACATCGCAGGCGCGGTGCAAAACGTTTTTAACAATACTCCTCCGGAGCTTGTTGCGGACATTATGGGAAAGGGGATTATCCTTTCCGGAGGAAGTGCGCAACTGCACTATCTTGAAGATTTCTTCACGAGATTCTTGGGGGGTGTTTCCGCATATGTCGCCCGCGATCCGATTTTCTGCGTGGCGAAGGGAACCGGCCTTATTCTGAACCACCTCGATACCTACAAGAGGACGCTTCTTACCAAAAGATAAGGGCTTGGTCTAAAAATCAGAGCCAGGCAAAGGATTTTTAGCTACCAAACCTTACCGAGCACATAAGATTGAAAGAAAAAAGTAATGACAACAACGATTTTCCCCATTGGAATGCAGAGAGATTATTCAGCAACATTTTGTCTTATGTGCTCGGTGCTCAATTTTATGAGTTGCTCAGACGGCGCTTTTAAGATAAGCTTGTCTTCGCAAATAAAATTGGCATGATTATCGGTCACGACCGGCTAATCCACGACCTCAAGACATTGGCCGATCACGGAGAGATGAGCCACAGCTATCTTTTTTGGGGCCCTGAGCGGGTGGGGAAAAAAACCGTTGCGCTCGCGTTTGCCAATTACCTTGAGAAAAAAGTTTTTGAAATACCCTCCGGTATTTTGGGCGATAATTTTCTTATTCTCCCTACAGGAGAGCGATCAATCGGCATAGACCGGATCCGTGAAATCAAAAATTTCCTGTGGCAGAAACCGAATCGAAGTTCGCATCGCACGGTTGTGATTGACGACGCGCAATTGCTCACGAACGAAGCGCAGGACGCGCTTTTGAAAATTAGCGAGAATCCTCCCGCATCAGGCCTCATAATTCTCGTCGTGAGAAGCGCAGAGCTCCTCACGCAAACGCTCTCCTCGCGGTTTCAGAAAATTTATTTTTCTTCCGTTCCGCGCGAAGAAATCAAAGCATGGCTCATTCGCGAACATAAACTTTCTCCCTCTCGCGCAGAGGAGCTTGCGGGCGATTCTTTGAATCAGCCGGGAAGAGCGATTGCGCTCTTGAGCAATAAAGCCCACAATGCAACCGAAGAATCCGCAAAGAAGTTTTTGAGATTATCGCGGGGTGAGAGGCGGGATTTTTTGAAGGATTTGGTTCTTCACGACACCTTTAACCTTGAGGAATTCCTCGATGCCTTAATCATTCAGATTCTTCGCACGAAGAACTTTGATTTGTGGCACCGAGTGCTCGCGCTCCGCAGGGATGCGAGTTACTTAAACGTGAATCCGCGACTTCAGCTTGAAACATTGTTAGGAAGTAGAGAGTAGCAAGTAGTCAGTAGAAATTAAGCAATTCAAAATCTATGGAAGAAATCCTTAAAGAACTTGAGCGGGAGCTCAAATCGTTTGTCCAGAAATTCAGGGAGGAGCTCCAAGGGATCCGGAGCGGAAGACCCTCCACCCAGCTTCTTGAGAATATTCAGGTTGAATATGCGGGTGCGGTGCTTCCCATAAAACAACTCGGTTCGCTTGGTATAAAACCCCCGCGGGAGATCGACATCACCGTATGGGATCAGGCGGCAGTGGCGCCTGTTGCGAAGGCGATTGAAGCCGCAAAGCTCGGCCTCTCCGTTTCCCATGAAGGAAACGTGATTCGCGCGTTTCTCCCCCCGCTTACGGAAGAACGGCGTACGGAGCTTTCTCGATTGGTGAAAAAGACGGCAGAGGAGATACGAATCAAAGTCCGCACGCATCGCGATGAGACAAACAAAAAACTGAAGGCGGCAGAGGCAGCGAAGCAAATTAATGAAGACCAGGTTTTCAAAGGCAAAGAAAAGATTCAGAAGCTGGTTGACGATGCGAACAAACAGATTGAGTTGTTGGTAGAAAACAAGATCAAGGAGTTGCAGGAGTAGGTGGTTGCACAACATCCTTTTTGCAATCTATGTGTGCAAGGATTTCAATCAATTGTTGCATTCGTATGTGTTTGTAGATTAGTATTATATCCATGCTCATTTTCTTTATTGTCATTGTCGGGCTTTCGATCTTGATCTTGTCTCACGAAGCCGGGCATTTTTTTGCCGCGAAGTTTTTTAACCTTAAAGTTGATGAATTTGGTTTCGGGTTCCCTCCGAGAATGTTTGCATGGAGACCCTTCGGCGCGGCTCAGGGCAAGAAGGGTGAAACTGAATACAGTTTCAACTGGCTGCCTTTCGGAGGTTTTGTGAAGATCGCCGGGGAAAACGGCGAGTTTGGAAGCGATCCCGCCTCGGCCCGAGAAGAAATTTCTCCAGAAGAGAAAAGTCGGTTGTTCTCAAACCAATCGGCGTTTCGGCGTTCGATAATTATTCTCGCGGGTGTCGTGATGAATTTTCTTATCGGATGGCTTCTTCTCTCGGCTGTTCTTATGATCGGAACGCCCCCCGCGCTTGTCATAACCGACGTTCAACCGGGATCTCCCGCGGAAGCCGCGGGAATTACAGGCGGAGATATCATAAGGAATTTTTCCGACTCCCAGAGTTTTATAAGTTTTGTGAATGAGCGCCGCGGTCAGCCGACTACGATTACAGTTTTCCGGGGCGGCGAAGAACTTTCATTTACCGCTACTCCCCGCGTGAGCGTTGGGGAAAAGGAGGGTCCGCTCGGTGTTGTTTTGGTTGATGCAGGATCTCCGCCGCAAAACCCCATTCTTGCCCTTTGGAACGGTCTTTTGAGCTCGTTCGACATCGTGCGGGCAACCATCGCGGGTTTCTACGAACTCGTTGCGAGCTTGATATTTAAGGCGACCCTCCTCGAGGGTGTGGTGGGGCCGGTAGGGATATTTACCGTCGCGCAGGAAACCGGGAAAGTCGGAATTATCTATCTTTTCCAGCTTTTGAGCCTCATCTCGATCAATTTGGCGGTGGTAAATCTCATTCCTTTCCCGGCCTTGGACGGCGGGCGTTTCTTTATGATCCTCGTCGAGAAAATCAAGGGTTCTCCGATTTCGCGGAAAACAGAGGCCGCAATTAATGCCGTTGGGTTTGTATTTCTCATATTCCTCATGGTGGCCATCACCATTCGGGATATCGTCAATCTCTAAAGCGCGGGAAATGTTCTATACTACGTAGTGATGACACTCTTAATCAAGGGCGTCCAGGTTTTAGGCGCGGATCGGGATTTGCCCGACCGCGTTCACGTGTTCGTAAGCGGAGACAAGATTTCCGCAATCGGCAATTTCCCCGAGAAAAAAGCCGATCGCGTGATTGACGGGCAGGGAGCGTATCTTGCTCCGGGTTTTATTGATGTGAACACGGACTCTGACCATTATTTGAGTCTTTTCGACAACCCTAGCCAAGATGATTTTCTGCGCCAGGGGGTGACGACGATCGTGGGCGGGCACTGCGGCGCCTCGCTTGCGCCGCTTCTCTACGGCGGCTTGGAGTCTATTCAGAAATGGACGGACGTAAGCAAGTTCAATGTGGATTGGCACACCGTCCATGAATTCCTTTCGATTTTTGAGAGCCGAAAACCCCTCGGCGTGAACTTTGTAACGCTTATTGGCCACTCGACGGTGCGGCGGGCGATGATAGGAGAAGTCCTCCGCGATCTTACGAAAAACGAACTTATCGTGTTCGGCGAAACCCTAAAACGGGGTTTTAGAGAGGGTGCCGCGGGTTTTTCAACCGGCCTCGGTTATGTCCACAGCCGCGGTACGCCATATTCCGAAATAAAATATTTGGCGAAAATCGCAAGCGACTATCGGAGCGTTTACAGTACCCACCTCAGAAAAAGCGGCGCCGAGCTTCACGAATCGATCGAAGAGACCGTAAAAATCTGCGAGGAAACCGGCGCGCGGGTTCTTATAAACCACCTTATCCCCCTGGTCGGTTTTGAAGCAGAGTACGAACGTGCGCTTGATCGGATAGCGCAGTTGCCCAAGGATTGGGATTTTCATTTTGATATCTATCCGTTTGAGACGACCGTGATGCCGCTCTATACGTTTCTTCCCGTGTGGGTTCAGAACGGCGGAGTGGATGTTATGCTAAGCAACATTGAAGATGAGTGGCTCCAGCCGCGGATCGCGAAAGACATAGAAAAAATCGATCCGCACAAATTCGTGGTGGGGCGCGCGGTTGGGAACGATGCGCTCGTCGGGCGCTCCCTCCGGGAAATTATGGATTTCTATTCTCTAGGAGATCCGCGCGAAGCGCTTCTTAAGCTTATGACGACGACCAAACTTCGCGCGTCGATTTTTTACAAAAACATCAATCCGAAACTTATCAAAAAGGGATTAATTCATCCCCGATCGTTTGTCGCTTCGAACGCAGCGAGTTTAAGTGAAAAGAGAAAAACAGAGAAGCTTGATCGCGCGACGTCAACCTTTCCCAAATTTCTGGACATGGTTCAAAAGGAAAACCTTATGCCGCTTCACGACGCTATCAAAAAGATCACAAAAGAACCCGCGCGTAAGTTTAACTTGAGGAATCGCGGCGAGATAAAAGAGGGCAATTTCGCGGATCTTACGTGTTTCAGAGAGGGCGAAATTAAGTTCACCGTGGTAAACGGACAGCTTGCGTTCGAAGACGGGGAGTCCAAAGGCGTTCTTGCCGGACGAGCACTGCGCCACCATGGCTACTAAGTTTTTAAAAGCGGGACACCATCCCGATTATCTGATTCTTGCGTCGGTTTTTATTCTCGCAGTATTCGGTCTCGTGATGCTCGCGAGCGCTTCCTCCGAGCTGGGGAAGTTGAAATTCGATGATACCTATTACTACTTCAAGCATCAGGTTATAAATGGGCTTCTTGTCGGGATCTTTGGGTTTCTTCTTGCTTCGAAGCTTTACTACCGGCATTATCAGAAACTCGCGCTTCCGCTCCTTCTCGCGAGCTTAATCGCGCTCGTCCTCGTCTTTACGAGTTTGGGTTATACTGCGGGCGGTGCCGGCCGCTGGCTTACGATCGGTCCCATAACATTTCAACCTGCGGAGCTTTTGAAACTCACGTTTATTATTTATCTCGCGGCGTGGCTCAGCAACCCAAAGAATTCCCGCGATAAAAGTTTTTTTGAAGGATACGTTCCTTTTCTTTTCATTACAGGTCTGATCGGTGGGCTTTTAGTGTTGCAGCCCGCGACGAGTACGGTGGTGATTCTCTTGACCGCCGGTCTCGCCGTGTATTTTTTGAGCGGTGCCAAGGTGCGATATATCGCGCTTACGATTTTTCTCGGTCTCGCGGCGCTTGCGCTTATCGTCTATGTTACGCCCTATCGACTCGAACGCGTGCTCGGATTCT
>CAYHEU010000045.1:0-6893 GCA_964355785.1 uncultured Candidatus Saccharibacteria bacterium
ATCGTGCGATGTTTCGATTCATCGAAGAGAACTATAAATTTTTCAAACAAACCCCACCTAGTGAAATGGGGGGGGGGTGGCCGCCCTGCCTGCCGGCCGGCAGGGGCGGGAGTTTTTATCTCATTCGAGTCTGACGACTCTCAGAGTCGGAACGACCCGAGTTTGTCGAGGGACGATTCTCCCTGGGTCCCCACTACATAGATGATTCGCCACGTTGTGCTCATAAAATTTAATCCTGGGGCGAGCGAGGAAAATTGCGAAGCCGCGTTCCGGATGCTCCGCGATTTGAAAAACGAAATTCCAGGGATTAGGGAGTGGAGCATCGGAAAGCAATTGCGGAAAGAGCACAAGCATTTTGACGTTGCGGAGGTCGCGACGTTTGAGGATCTCGAATCCCTGGAGCACTTTCGCACACACCCCGCACATATTCGCGTCCGCGATTATATCAAAACGATTGCCACTTGGACGGTCGTTGATTATGAGTTTGCATAGGTAAAACCTGCGAGTTTGAGAAACTTTGACAATATCTGGATAACAAGGTAGCATAAAGACGTAAGTTTCTTATTTTTCTCCTCCTTATGTATCTTTTGTGTGCGTAAGTCAGTTGGATAAAATAAGGCAAGGTCGACTTACTCTCGTAAAAATATATAAGGAGAACGCAATGGCAAAGAAATTGTATGTTGGCGGGCTTTCCTACGACACAACAGAGAGCACGCTTCGGGAAACATTTTCTCAGGCGGGAACCGTCGAATCGGCAGCGGTGATCACGGACAAGATCTCCGGTCGTTCGAAGGGGTTCGGCTTTGTTGAAATGTCATCCGAAGACGAAGCCAAGAAAGCGATAGAAATGTGGAACGGCAAGGATCTTGACGGACGAACCATTACGGTAAACGAAGCGCGACCCATGGAGCCCCGTGCTCCCCGGGAGGGCGGGTTTCGTCGCGATAGTGGCGGCGGCGGTCAGAGAAATCGCTGGTAAGTTAAGTGATATTCAAAAATCCCCGAAAGGGGATTTTTGAATAGCCCGGGATTATTTGAATCCGCCCGATTTTTTTCAATCAAAATCGCGATTTTTACGTACAGTTATCCACACCCGAAGCGGTTTTCTTATGTTAAAATAAGAAGGAACACCAAAGGTCGATTCTTAGGTACGATTCTCTATATTTATATGCTTTACGATAATGGACTTAATCAAGTTTTGGGGCCACTCCAGAGCATTTGGGGTGCGTCGGCCGCATTTATTCCGCAACTCCTGACCGCGCTCGTAATTTTCGTAGTCGGTCTCATTATTGCAACCGGATTGGGAGCCTTGGTTCAGAAAGTACTCGATATCGTGAAATTGGACGGCGCCTTAAAGACACTTGGTTTGGAGCCCTATTTTGAAAGAGCAGGCCTTCGACTCAATGCTTCCTGGTTTTTAGGTCAGGTGGTGTTTTGGTTCCTGGCTATCTCTTTCTTGATCGCGGCGGCTGACATCCTTCAGCTCCCAACGTTCTCCGCGTTCCTCCGGGACGTGCTGAACTTCATTCCAAGCATTGTAATTGCTGTTCTTATCATGCTCGCATCGGTAGTCGTGGCGAATTTCTTGAGAGGAACAGTAAAGGCGTCCGTGCAAAGCGCCAAGCTGCCGGCATCCCATTTTCTTGGTTCGCTCGTGTGGTGGACGGTGATACTCTTCGGTTTCCTTGCGATGCTTAGCCAGCTGAATATTGCGCCGAGCATTGTGAACAGCATTGTAACCGGCTTCATTGCGATGCTTGCTTTGGCTGGCGGGTTGGCATTCGGTCTTGGCGGCAAAGAGTACGCGGGATATCTTGTGAGCAAGCTCCGAGATCACACCGGATCGCGATAGTCTGCCTGTGGAAAATTATTTGAAGATAATTTTCCCGCTGTGTTATAATTAACCGGAAATTAATATTTCGACGACGCTCGGCATTAATCCCGAGCGGAACCGAAGGATTAAAAACCGCTTTGTGGTGAGGACATGGCGGTTTTTAATTTTCTCGTGTTCAAGATTTGACACGTTCGACCGGGCTCAGTGTCAATCCTAAGTTCGGACCTCGACTGAGCTCGGTCGAAGCCTCGAATGGATTGACTCACGGACTTTTTGCGATTATCCTTCTTGTGGGATAATTGATTTTATAAACTGGGCAAGGGTTGAAAAGGAGGTTCTGATGAAGGCACTTTGCTTTGCGTCCGATAAGACGACGGGTGCGGTACACTTCTGTTTTCAGAAGAAGATTCATATCCGCATTCCCGCGGCGAGTTTGGGGGAGGCGACCTTCGGTCCCTGCGACGGAAGCTGTAGACAGCACGAGGTGGACGTTCCTTCCTCGATCAAGCGCGCCCTCGAAAACCACCTCAAGGAGGCAAAACCGGAGGACTACAGGGTCTTCGAGGAGATCGTCCGCAGGAAGACGGACACAGAACACTACTAGAGGAGGTTTTCTCGGCACCTGCCACCGCAAAGACGGTGGCTTTTTATTTTCGCCCACAATTAAAGAAATTCCGCACTTCTTGGAATATCGTTTTTTTGCTTTGAAGCCAGCGGATTTCTTTATCGCGCCGCCACCACGTCATTTGGCGTTTTGCATACCGCCATGTTTCTCGTTCGAGAAGTTCAATCATTATTTCTTTAGAACTTCTTGAACGACCCTGAGCGTCAGCCGAAGGGTAGATCAATCCCCGGAGATACCGGCTCGCATAACGATATTCAAGTCCTAAGTCATCCAGACGTTTCCACGAGAGTCCTTCTTGATTGAGTTTTTTTACCTCCTTAACCATTCCTTGCTTCAAACGCGCGAGTAATCTTTTTTTAATCCTCTTTTTTAATTCTTCCGGGGGCACCGCGATGCCTATTTTTAGAACGTTCATATTTCTTGAGTTTGTATCAAGCGGCGGTATTGGTTTTCCGGTTTGAATAATAATCTCAAGCGCGCGTACGAGACGGCGTTTGTTGCGGTAGTCAATCGTTTTTGCGCGGCGCGGATCAAGTTTTTTGAGTTTCGCGTAGAGTTCCTCCGTAGATTTTTTTTCCAAATTCCTACGGAGTTTCGGGTTCGGTTTTACTGCCGGAAATTTTTTGCGAGAGAGAAGGGAATCAATATAGAACCCTGTGCCGCCGACTACGATCGGGAGCTTTCCTTTTAAGAGAATTTTTTTGAGCGCCGCTCGCGCGAGTTTTTGATACTGCGCCACGGTAAAAGTTTTCTTCGGCGAGGCAATGTCCAAAAGATGATGTTCAATATCCTTGTAGAAATAGGGAAGTTTCTTTTGGGATTTGGTGCTTGGGATTTGTTTAGAAATTAGAAATTTGGATTTAGAAATTTTATCCCTCGGGACTTTGCCGCTGCCTATGTCGAGCCCCTTGTACACTTGCCGCGAGTCGGCGGAGATGATCTCACCCCCGAATTTCTTTGCTATTTTTACGGCTAAGTCGGATTTGCCGCTTGCGGTGGGTCCGAGGATGACGAGTATTTTTGCAAAGCCCCGAGTACTTGACATAATATTATTTATATGTTAACTTGTTCCAAGTTTGATCTGTGAACCATATTTTGCCCATTCGTGGGCGGGAGGAATGTGTGGGAAAGATTTTGAAGAAGATCACCTCGAGATTCACGCAAAAGAACGGGAAGTCCGGCTTTCTGAATATCCGTCCCACGCATCTCGTCGAGGGCAAGGTCCTCCGTGGGAGCGAGAAGGTCAGGTTCTGGACTCGCGGGCGCCGGCGGCGGCTCCTCGTCGCGAGGATCATCGCGAGGCGCGGTGCGACCTACAGCATCCGGCGCATCGGGCACCCGAACGGACCGGTCTTCCGGAGAAACGGGAGCGACCTCCGGCTCCCCTTGAGCTTCTGACTTTCCCCTACCTCCTCTTTCACGTCGGGGGTTTCGCGTTCGCGCGGAACCCCCTCTTTTTTATCAAATCGCTCTCGTTTCTATTTCCTTTTTAATTTTCTCGATGAGCGTTTCTGTTTTTACCTCGCCTTCCTGTCCGCGCCGGTAGTGGCGGACATTCACCGTACCGTTCTTCTCCTCCTTTTTTCCTACAACGAGGATATAAGGGATTTTTTGGAGCTCCGCTTCGCGGATGCGTTTGCCGAGGGTTTCGTTGGTATCGCGAATCTCTACGCGGATCTTATTCTCTCGAATTCTCTCGAATATTTCCTTACTGTAATTTATGAATTTTTCGCTGACCGGTAGAAGCGAGACTTGGACCGGCGCGAGCCAGAGTGGGAATGCTCCGGCGAAGTGCTCGATCAGTATGCCAAGAAATCGCTCGGTGGATCCGAGGATTGCGCGGTGGATCACGACGGGCTCCGCTTGTGCCAGTTTCTTGGTATTTTTTATTGTTTCATCTCCTGCCGCTGCGTAGGTTAATTGAAAACGTTGGGGCAGGTTCATATCAAGCTGGATGGTTGAAAGTTGCCATTCACGGCCCAATACATCCTTAAAAATAAAGTCGAGTTTGGGTCCGTAAAACGCCGCTTCGCCGAGGCCCTCCTTGCAATTCCAGCCGCGTTCCTTGATGAGATCTTTGAGCGCACGCTCTGACAGTTTCCATGTTTTTTGATCGCCGATGTAGTTTCCGCGATGGGCAGGGTCGCTTGTCGAGATGCGTACCCAAAAATCCTTGAAACCAAACGCCTCGTACACCTCAGCGATCATATCGAGCATCAGGTTGATTTCGCCTTTGATCTGGTCGGTTTTGCAGAACACATGGCAGTCGTCCTGGGTAAGCGCCCGCACGCGCGTGAGGCCGGAGAGCTCACCGCTTTTTTCGTAGCGGTAGTTCGTGGTGGTCGAGGTCCACCTAATAGGGAGATCGCGATACGAGCGCGGCTTGCTTTTGTAGAGCATCATGAAGTGGGGACAATTCATCGGTTTCAGATAATATTCTCCTTCGCCTTTTAGTTTCATGGGGGGATAGAGTGCATCGAATTTATCCAGATGGCCGGAAATTTTATAGAGTTCACCCTTGGTGATATGGGGAATCCAGATCGGCTCGTATCCTTTACGCTCCTGAAGTTCTGTGATGAATTCTTCGACAAGGCGCCGGAGGAGCGCGCCCTTAGGATAGAAAAGCGGAAGGCCGGGACCCACCTCTTCGATAATAGTAAAAAGTCCCAACTCTTTCCCCAGTTTGCGATGATCACGCTTTCTCACTTCTTCTTGGAGTTTAAGGTACTCGTCAAGCTCCTTTTTACTTTCAAAGGCCAAGCCGTAGATCCTCTGAAGCTGCGGGTTTTTCTCGTCGCCCCGCCAATATGCGCCAGCAATCCTTGTAAGCGCAAACGCCTCTGGGTTGATTTCCGAGGTGTTTTTCACGTGCCCGCCGCGGCAGAGATCGGTAAAGATATCGCCGGTTTTATATAGAGTGAGCGATTTCTTTTCCTTTATGAATTCTTTAACAAGGTCAAGCTTGAACGGCTGGTCTTTTCCGCCGGAGGCGGAAAAAAATTTTTTTGCTTCCGCTCCGGTGATTTTTTTGCCGCGAAAAGGAAGTTGTGCGTGGATGAGCTCGCGCATCGTACGCTCAAATTCGTTGAGATCATCGGGCGTAAGCGTCCTTGGGAGGAGAAAGTCGTAATAAAATCCATTCTCGATTACAGGGCCGATTCCCAATTTGGCTTTCGGAAATTTTTTGAGTACCGCGGCGGCAAGGAGGTGCGCGAGCGAGTGTCTGACGCACTCAATCAATTTAGTGGATTTTTTTGCCATGGTGACTATATTATATGTGTTCGCGGTCTTTTTTTAAAGCCGTTCTAAAAAAAGCCTCGGCCGAGGCCGAGCTTTAGAATGTTCTCCGATAAGGATTAGTTTTTGTTGTGAGGAGCTTCGTTTTCATCCATGAGATCAAGCCCTTTTCCCTTCGCGGCGCAGAGATGCCGGCACATGTGATCTTCGGCGAGGGTGGGCGCCCTGTCTTCGGGAATTTCGGCGCAGGCATAATGACACTTGGTTCTGTCGCTCATCATGCAGTAGCATCGGCTGCACGATTCTTTTCGTTTCTCGCCTCCGGAGTTTGCGTTGAAGGTCGTGCGAGAAAGGCCTTCTCTCATGCTTTGAATCATCCCGTTCGTGAGCAGTGCGTAGTCTACCCTGCGGCATCCCTTGTCGCGTTCTTCCCAGGGAGCGTGAGGCCACGCCGGCTCAGAGATCTTCTTCGGTTCAGAAGTCGGAGTCTTGACCGGTTCTCTCAAGATATTCCAGGCGCACGCGACGAGAAACGCGGCGAGCGTGAGAATGATTTTCCATTTCCTCGTTTCCACTTTCCTTTCTTCGAAAACGGGGTTTTGGGATTAAGAGCAACTATTTAGAGCCTATCGGACTTCACGCGTGGTTTCAAGTGTTATATGATTAGCTCAATGATCGATATCAAACTCCTCCGCGAGGAGTCGGAAGGGGTAAAGAAAGGAATCGCGAGTAAAAACGCCGATCCAAATTTAGTGGACGAATTTTTGGTTTTAGACGGCGAGTGGCGGCGCCTCACGGCCAAGATTGACGAGCTTAGGGCCGAACAGAAGAAATTGTCGCACTACAGAAAGATTGAGGAAGCTAAGGCAAACAAAGAACTTATAAAATCAACCGAGAAGAAGCTTTCGGAGGCGGAAGGAAAAAGAAACAAGGTTTACCTGCAGATTCCGAATTTGCCGCTTCAAGAGGTGCCGCTTGGCAAGACCGAAGCGGAAAACAAAACCCTGCGTGAAGTTGGGGAAAAGCCGAATTTTTCCTTTGTGCCCAAGGATCATCTGGAGCTTGGAACTGCGCTTGATATTATTGATTTTGAATCGGGAGCGAAAGTGGCGGGATCGGGGTTTTATTATTTAAAGAATGGAGGTGTTTTCTTGGAACTCGCGCTTGTGAGATATGCATTGGATTTTCTGAAGGAAA
>CAYHEU010000046.1:0-6882 GCA_964355785.1 uncultured Candidatus Saccharibacteria bacterium
TTAGCGAAAGTCCTCGCGGGGGACGTGAGCGGTAGCGGGAGCATTTCTGTTATGGCTCTTAAGCTGGGGAGTGTTACCGATGTACTCTTTCCAGTACGGGGGTTGACAGCCCTTGGGCCTCGCGATAGCATAATGCCCATGGATGAAAATACCTCAAAAAAAGATTATCTCCTTCCCGCGAGTATCTTGATCGCAGCTGTGCTTATCTCCGGCTCAATTGTATACGTTGTGGGAGGAAAAAATTCTGTGGGGCGTGAAGGCCTCGCAAATCTCGATGCGGTTGCGGGAGCCAACGCTCATCTCGCAATTTCCGAGCGGGATGTGATTCTCGGCGATCCTGGCGCGCCCGTTACGGTCATTGAATACGGTGACTATCAGTGTCCTTTCTGCGCCCGCTTTTTTGCAGAGACGGAAGGGCAAATACGCGAGAATTATATTAAAACCGGTAAGGTAAAAATGGTTTACAGGAATTTTGCCTTCCTCGGCCCGGAATCGTTCGCCGCGGCGGAAGCCGCCGAATGTGCGAAAGACCAAAAGCAATTCTGGGCGTTCCATGACTTGCTCTACGGCGAGGAACTTAAAGACGGCGAAGAGCACAATGGAAATCTGAACCGCGATTTGTTCGTGAAACTTGCGGGCAACCTGAAGCTCGACACGAAGACGTTCGCTGAATGCATCGACAACGAGAAGTATGCGTCGCAGATTCCAAAGGACTCGGGCGATGCGCAGGCTGCGGGAGTGAATTCAACGCCGACGGTCTTTGTGAACGACGAGCGCATCCAGGGAGCGTTGCCATACGACTCTTTCAAGGCGGTTATTGACAATTTTCTGAACGAGAGATAGAATAGGTTTCATAATCAGACTCCGAACGGCGTAGTAATCAAGGTTATTTCGCCCGAGGCAGTTCACAAAAGGGCGAAATAATAACAATTTAAATGGAAGAAAATACTCAAAGCGGTGAGCCGCAGGGTCAGATGCCCAGTGGCGATCAGCCGCAGCGCCAGACGTACAAGGGAGATTGGAGTTGTTCAAAATGCGGAGCGAAGATTACCGAGCTCCCGTTTGAACCGGATCCGGCTCGCATGGAACGACTCTTGTGCCGCGACTGCTATCGTTCAAGAGCCCAGTCGTTCAGGCAGTAAGCCCGATTAGTTTAACGGAATCCGGCCCCTTTAGAGGGCCGGATTTTGTTTTGGGAATGGCGTATAGTATAATTCATTGGTCGAAGAAATTTTTTTGAAGATTTATGAACGCTCCATGGCAAACGTGAAGATTTATACGACTCCCACCTGCGTCTATTGCAAAATGGCGAAGAAGTTTTTTGAAGAGAAAGGCGTAACGTATGAAGAGTACAATGTTGCGGAGGACGATCGGGCTCGGGAAGAAATGATCAGCAAATCCCGCCAACTTGGAGTTCCGGTGATCGAAGTGAACGGCGAAATTTTTGTCGGTTTCGACAAGCGTGGGCTCGAAGCTGCGCTCAAGTAAGGAAATGCACAATCTCATTATTATAGGCGGCGGCCCCGGCGCCTGCCTGCTCGCCTCGTTAAAGCTATGGCGGAGCGGGCCGGCAGGCAGGGCGTTGCGCTTCATTACCTAAGTGTAATCATGTTCGACCTCGTAATTATTGGCGGTGGACCTGGAGGAGTAGCGGCCGGCGTCTACGCGGCAAGAAAAAAAATCAAAACAGTTCTCATAACCGACAGTTTCGGCGGGCAATCTTTGGTTTCCGCGGACGTGCAGAATTGGATCGGCACGAAATCAGTTTCCGGATTTGATTTGGGAAAAATGCTCGAAGATCATCTCCGTGCGCAGGAGGGAATTGAAATCGTGGACGGCGATCTTGTGGTTGAGGTGGAAAAAAAGCCGGAGGGGCTTGTCGTAAAGACGGAAGGCGGAAAAAGTTTTGAAACGAAATACCTCCTTATCACTTCAGGGAGCCGGCGTCGCAAGCTTGGCGTGCCGGGCGAAAAAGAACTCGACGGGAAGGGAGTCGCGTACTGCTCCACGTGCGATGCACCGATTTTCAAAAACAAGATTGTAGCGGTCGTGGGTGGCGGGAATGCCGGTCTTGAGGCGGTCGTGGATCTCCTTCCCTACGCTTCGAAGATATACCTCTTTGAGCGCGGGGAAACGCTCAAGGGCGATCCGGTGACCCAAGAGAAGTTAAAAGCCGATCCTAAAGTGGAAATCATGATGGGGGTTGAGACGAAAGAGATTCTCGGAGAGAAATTTGTAACGGGTCTTCGCTATCTCGCGAAGAAGGACAATCAGGTTAAAGATCTGAAGCTCGACGGGGTGTTTGTGGAGATTGGATCGATCCCCAACTCCGATTTCGTGAAAGGGCTTGCGGAGCTCAATAAATTCGGAGAAATTGTCGTGGACCACAAGACCCAGCGCACTTCCGATCCTCGCATCTGGGCGGTGGGTGACGTGTCCGACGTTCTCTATAAGCAAAATAACATTTCGGCAGGCGACGCCGTAAAGGCAGTTTTGAATATCTATTATGTTATTATGAAACCGCATGCTCCCGCCGGTGTCCCTAAATCCTAATGGCTAATTTCTTATTGCGATGGATCCCTCACTTATAGAGCACTTCGTTTTCCACTAGACCTTATCAAAAACAATGATCAGCAATAATCGTTTTACGGTTAATCTAGACCACGTTCTTGTGAGAAAACGGTCGGGCCTAACTGTGCTCTATAGGTGAGGGATGGACCCCGTAACACACCCGCGATTGCTTTATACCCAGTAGGAAATGGCGAGAAAGTATAAATATTTTCGAGCTAAAAAGAGTGTAGAAACCAAAAACATAAGATGAATCCATCGTTTTCAAGGTCAGAATCAATATTGACGGAAAATATTTTTATTTCCTACGGGGTATATCAATTTGTCGTTTCTGGGTGGTTTAAAACAATGTTTTATCTAAAAGTCTCAATTTATAAATATCAGCGAGGCAATAAAGACAAATTGCTATCGCTGGTGTGTTAACGGGGTGGACATTCTCGCACACGGACTGTGGACGGCCGCTGGGGCGCTCACGGCGAAAAAGAAGTTAAAAAACAAGATGCGGGTGGGACTCGCCGCGTTCTACGGCGTCTTTCCCGATCTTTTCTCGTTTACCGTCCTTACCGTGTGGTATGCAACTCAGCTCTTGACGGGGAAGGTGAGTGCGGGTCATCTTCCCGAACCGTCAGAAATCGAGCCCTCTTCCCCCGATACCTTGTGGATATTTCGGCTCACGAATCTCCTCTACGGCATGAGTCACAGCGTGTTCGTGTTTCTCGCGATCGCGGCGATAGTTTTCATTTTTAAGCGCCGCGTGGTGTGGGAGATGGCAGGGTGGCTTTTCCATATCGGAATCGACGTATTTACTCATTCCTATTCGTTTTATCCGACCCCCGTGCTCTGGCCTGTTTCGTCCTGGAGATTCAACGGCCTTTCCTGGGAAACCCCATGGTTTATGGCAGTAAATTATGCGGCACTTCTCCTTCTCTATCTTTTCTTCATCAAAAAGAGCCTACTCTCCGTTTCCGAGGAAGGACGTTTGCGGTTTTTGGGAAAACGCCTCACTTTGAAGCCAGTTTCGGTATCCGACAAGGAGGAGTAGGTCGTTGGTAGAAGTTGACCCCGCACCTCGCTTTTCTCAACACCCATCTTATAAAATATCTACTTTCCTCTTTCCTCTGGCGGGGTTGACAACTCTTCCTTTCGCGATTACATTATGAGTTGGCACTCTTTGGTCGGGAGTGCTAAAGTAATCGCTAATGATACGAATCGAATATCAATAACGCAAATTCGCATTATTAACCATAAAAATTAGCATTATTCGCGAATACTCTTATGAATTTCAAACCATTGTCCAATCACGTTTTCTTGGAACCTCTTGAGGAAGAGAAGACGACGAAATCCGGAATCGTGCTCCCGGATACCGCAGAGCGCGAAAAACCCGTAAAGGGCAAGGTGCTCGCCATAGGCCCCGGGAAACTGAACGAGAAGGGCGAGCACATACCGATGTCGGTCAAGGTCGGCGACATCGTGCTTTTCAAGAAATACGGCCCCGACGAGATCGAGATGGACAATAAGAAGTATCTCGTTGGCGACGAAGACGACATTCTTGCGATCATAGAATAACAATCACAAATCAATCTCGAATGTCCTTTCGCGAATAAATTCGCGATTGATTAGAGAAACATTCTTGTAACCATGGCAAAACAAATTTTATTCAACGAAGACGCTAGGAGTGCGATCAAAAAAGGAATAGACAAACTTGGGGAGGCGGTGCGGATGACGCTCGGTCCCCGAGGCCGCGCGGTCGTGATTGAGAAAGGATACGGCGCGCCGCAAGTAACCTTCGACGGTGTGACCGTTGCGAAGGAAATCGAGCTCAAGGACAAATGGGAAAATCTCGGCGCCGAATTCATCAAACAGGCGGCCGACAAGACGAACGACAACGTGGGAGACGGAACGACAACCTCCGTCGTTTTGGCGCAGGCGATGATTGATGAGGGAGAAAAGGCAATCCGCGAGAAGGGGTACAATGTGATCCGCTTCGCGGAAGATCTCCGAAAGGCGGCCGAGTCGGTTATAAAAGAGCTCGATAGCCAAAAGGAGGTCATTAACGACAACAAAAAAATCGAGGAGGTGGCAACGCTCTCCGCGAAAGACGCGGAGATCGGCCGGCTTATCGCCGAGGTTATGGCAAAGATCGGCAAGGAAGGCGTGGTAACAATCGAAGACTCGAACACCATCGGTAATTCCCACGAGGTCGTGGAAGGCATGCAGTTCGATCGCGGCTATGTCTCACCCTACATGATCACGAACCAGGAGCGGATGGAATCAATACTCGAAGATCCGTGTATCCTCGTAACCGACAAGAAAATCTCGGCGATCAACGACATCCTCTCGCTTCTCGAGAAGATCGTGCAGAGCGGGAAAAAGGATCTCGTGATTGTCGCGGAGGAAGTCGAGGGGGAGGCGCTTGCGACGCTTGTCGTAAACAAGCTCCGCGGCGTTTTTAACGTCCTTGCGGTGAAGGCCCCAGGTTTCGGCGACAGGCGGAAAGAAATGCTTCAGGACATCGCGATCGTGACCGGCGCGGAATTCATCTCCGAAGACATTGGGAAGAAGCTCGAGAATGTTGACGTTTCCCATCTTGGCCACGCGCATCGAGTGGTTGCAAACAAGGACGCGACGACGATCGTGGGCGGCAAAGGCGTGAAAAAAGATATCGAAGACCGCATTGCCCAGATCAAGGTGCAGATAAAGAAAACAGATTCGGACTTCGACAAAGAAAAGCTTCAGGAGCGGCTCGGTAAGCTCGCGGGCGGAGTCGCGGTCATCAAAGTGGGCGCGCCGACCGAGTCCGCGCAAAAGGAATTGAAACAGCGCGTTGAGGACGCGGTTGCGGCGACGCGCGCGGCGATGGAGGAAGGCATCGTTCCCGGCGGCGGCATTGCGCTCTTTAACGTCACGCTTGCGGGGTCTGGAAGTCCTCCCTCGGACGACGCTTCGCTTGTCGTCTATAAAACTCTTGAGGCGCCTCTCCGGGCGATTGTCACGAATAGCGGGGAATCTCCCGAGAGCGTGATCGAAAAAGTGAAACGGGAGAGAAAAGGAAATCACTGGGTAGGTTTCAATGCGATCACGAACAAGATCGGCGACTTGAAAGAAGCGGGCATCATTGATCCGTTGAAGGTGGTAAAAACCGCATTCGTGAACGCTGTTTCCGTTGCTGCGAATTATCTCACGGTTGGCGCGGCGATTACCGAGATTCCTGAAAAGAGAAATCCGCCGGCTGGCGGAGGCGGCATGCCCCCGATGGGCGGAGAGGATTTTTGAGGCGTATATAGAAAAAACCCCGCTCTGCGGGGTTTTCTATTTCGGTTTATAATACTAAGTAGCTTTTTAAGAAAGGAGGTGAGAACTCTTGCCGATCCAAGAATCAATACAACCGTACGCGATTTTCTGGTTTGTGCTCTGGACTGCTGCGCTTATCCTCGGAGTAACCTTGGCCGTGAAAGCAAAGCGAATGTTCCATCGGAGCTTCGCCTCGGAAGCGAGAAACAATCTTGTGCGTCTCCGCATAGAGTATCACCGTTTCCTTATGGAACATCCGGAGGTGCTCTACGGCGTAGAGGTGGGCGCGAGGTACACAGAACTCAAGGAAATTATTGAAACCAAGCAGGGCTTGAACGCCTATGCGTGGAGATTGAATACCATTGCGCTCCTTGAGTATCTATATCTGGAGAGGCAATTTGGAACAATAGACGTGCGTCTCTACACGTCGTTCCTGAACTACCTCCTGCCGTTTTACTCCACGGTGACATTCAGAAAAACCTGGGAGAAGCATCGCGAGTTTCACGCTCCGGAGGTGCAACAGTTCATAGACAAACTTCTTGAGCCGGCGAGATCTGCTCATTCTTGAATCCCCGCAGCTCATTGCCGTTGCGGGGATTTTCTTTCTTTTGTATACTTTAGATTATGAATATCATCTATATCGTTTTAGTCGTTTTGGTGTTGTGGGTGATTTACGCCTATAACCGTTTGGTAACTTTGCGGAACAGGGCACGCGAGGCGGCTTCCGATATTGAGGTACAGCAGAAGCGGAGGTATGATCTGATCCCAAATCTCGTTCAAAGCGTGAAGGGCTATATGACGCACGAGCGGGGAGTGTTTGAGAAGGTTACGGAGGCGCGGAGCCGCGCGATGGGCGCAAGCGGTAAGGAAAAGGCGGGCGCGGAGAATATGCTCACAGGCGCTCTAAAATCTCTTTTTGCGGTTGCGGAGAATTATCCTGATCTCAAGGCGAACACGAATTTCCTCGAACTCCAGCGTGAACTTTCCGACACCGAGAACAAGATCCAGGCGGCGCGCCGGTTC
>CAYHEU010000047.1:0-6749 GCA_964355785.1 uncultured Candidatus Saccharibacteria bacterium
CCGGATATTCGCCCGCGATAAGCCATTGAAGTTCTTTGAATTCTTCCCTGCGATCTTCTTCGTCGAAGTCTTGCCTCACATTCTCGATCAACTGATCCGCTTTCTTATTATTATACAAGCTAAGGTTCAATCCCGGATAGAACCGTTCCGATGAGTGCCAGAAGGAAAAAAGATCTCCGCTCGGGCTCAAAATATTTCCAAAAAGGAGCATCTGATAATCACGATTTTTGATCGCGGTTTCGCGGATTTCTTCCCGGGGAATCTCGTTTATCGTGACTTTTGCGCCGATTCTCTTCCACCGTTCCTCGAGCCACTTTGCGGTGTCCGCAAGGAATGGAACCTCGGGCACCGCGAGAGAGAACTCAAGGATTATCGTCGAAGTTTTAACGGTTTTCTCGCGGATTCCTCCCTTTCCAATTTTCCACCCCGCTTCATCGAGAAGTTCGTTCGCATAGTCGATGGACGAAGTCGTGTTCGGGAGATCTTCGTCGAAAACCGCGACCGTGAGGGGCAGGGGGCCGTATGCTGGCTTCGCCCGCCCTTCGAAAATCTTTTGGACGAGCTCGTTTTTGTCGAGCGCGGCACCAAGGGCCTCCCGGACGGCAATTTCCTTGAGCGCGATGTTTTGGTTTTGATTCAAGAATATTGCGTAATAATTCGGGAGATAGAAGCTCAAGAATTCATACGGCCGCTGGATTTCCGAAAGATCCTGCGGCTCGAGCCCCGCAAGGCCGTCGATCCATCCCGAGTTGAAACTCTTTACGAGATCCTCGCGCTTGCGGAAAAATTTGAAATTGAATTTTGAGATAAAAGGGGATAAGGCCGATGTGCGCACATTTGCTTTGAGGCGGAAGTCCGTGATAAACCCGTCAGCTTCGCTCTCGTACGAGTCGAATTCGTAAGGCCCGCTTCCCACCGGTTTCAGGTTCAGTTCGGAAATTTTCCAGTTTGCAACGGGAACGTCCGCGAAGCGGTGTTTTGGGAGCACGTAGAGACCCTTGAGCGACTGCTCAAAGAACGCGTAGGGGACGGCAAGGGTGAACTGAAGCTCCCGCTCGCTCAAGCGCTGGCTTAACGCTCCTTGCCAGCTTGGCGCGAGATATGAGCGGCTGTCGGGATCCTGGATTTTCTGCACCGTAAATATCACGTCGTCGCTCGTGAGCGTTTGTCCGTCGTGCCACAAAAGATTTTCCTTAAGCCGCACCTTCCAAACCCTTCCGTCTCCGCTCGATTCGATTTTCTCGGCAAGATCGTCGATTTTCTGGAAGATGAAGCGGATGAGAACCTTGTCGGTTTCCGTTGCCGCGATAACCGGATTTATATAGGTCGGTTGGATGAGAAGCCCTTCGGTGAATTCTCCTCCGCGCGCGGGAGCGGTTTCGGTGATTTCTCCCGCAACCGCCGTGATGAGCGTAACCGAGCTTACGAACGCGACGACGGATGCCGCAACGAATATCGCCCGCTCCGTTTTCGTGAACGCAAAAAAAATTTTCTTGAACCTTCTAAACATCAAATTTGTTGATCTTCTCAAGAATCCCGCAAGACCGGCGATTTAGGCGATTAGTTGATAGATGGAGAGCGCGGCAAAAATAACCGCGAGGACGATGGTGCTTACGAATACGCCCTTTTCGAGGCCGCGGCGCGCTTGGTAGAACCCTGCGCCCCCCTCGCCCCCGAAAAGGCCCGAGAGCCCCGCCGATCGCTCCTGAAGGAGGATGAGTGCCACGAGCGCGACGGATATGATGATGTGAAATATTGCGACGAACATTTTAGAAAATAAGATGAACCGCGAAATTCAACGCTCCGATAAGAAGCGTGGCATAGAATAATGCGGGAACGTTTAGAATGGTAAGGTTTTCCGTGATGATGTCAAGAACGAAAACCGTTGCGGCATTTACGACAATCAGTCCAAAACCAAGCGTGAGGATGATAAATGGCCCAAGAACAAGCTTTAGAATCGGGCGAAGTACGATATTTAAGGCCGTAAGCGTAAGTGCGATCAAGGCAAGCTTTCCGGTGTCTGCTGTAAGCTCAAACCCCGATATATACCGATTCGCAAAGAAGAGCGCGAGTGCATTCGCCGCAATTGTTGCGATAAGGCGAAGAAAGAACTTCGTCATCCCACCTTAATTATACGCTAAATAATGAGATCGTGGAGCAGGGAGCGCCCCGTCATCTCTTCCGGTTTCGGAAGCCCCATGAGCTCAAGTATCGTGGGGGCGATGTCGGAGAGAATGCCGACGGTTTGCGCAAGACTCTGATAATTCGTGAACTTCCTCCCTCGGAATTCCTCCGCGATCAGATGAAACGGAACGGGACTAGGATCGTGCTGGGTTTCGGGGTGGCCAGTCATAGGGTCCGTAACTTCTTCCAAGTTCCCGTGATCCGAGGTGATCATAAGAATCGTCTGCGAAGAGAGGACGCTTTTTACGAGCCGCCCCATTTCCTTATCCATCACGCGGACCGCTTCGAGCGAGGCATTATAGTTTCCGGTGTGCGCAATCGTGTCCGGGTTCGCATAATTTGCAAGGATGAAATCGAAGGATTGATTCTCGACTGCCTGGATGATCCGATCGGTAATTGCGGAAGCCATCATTTGGGGATGCTCGTCGATGCGGGGGGCATTTAAGGAGGGAATAAGCACGCGATACTCGTTCTCGAACGGAGGTTCGCGATAGCCGTTGAAGAAGTAGGTGATATGCGCGTATTTATAGGTTTCGGCGATCCGGAGCTGTGTTTTCTGGTTCTCGCCGAGGATTTTCCCTAAAGGTTCTTTTACGTCCTCCGGCGGGTACGCAACAGGGACATCGAACCGCTCTTCGTAGCGACTCATGGTTGCCACGTAGAGATCCTCAAATTTTTTCGTCGGGAATTTGCTGAAGTTCTTGAGAACGAAGGATTCGCTGAGCTGGCGGATGCTGTCTTCGCGGTAATTGAAAAATATCACCGACTCGCCGTCCCTAATCCCTTCGCCGAGGCGTATAGGCGGCAAAAACTCCTCGTTGCTCCCCTTTGAATAGTGTGTGCCGATCGTTGCGCTTAGATTGGACGACTGCTCGAACGGCTGACTCCCTCCGCCGGTTATGAGTTCATATACACGCGCGGTGAGCGACCAATTTTGTTCTCGATCCATTGCATAATATCTCCCAACCAAGCTTGAGAGATTTTCAATAGGCAGTTCTTTCAAGAATTCTTCAAGCGAATAAGGACGGTTATCTTTGCCGTCGCTAAAAAGATGCATCTTGAAATTTACCTTCTCCGCACGCGCCATCTCTACGAGCGCGAGGAGATGTTCAATGGAGGCGTGAACATTCCCTTTGCTCAAAAGCCCCACGAAGTTCACTGCGGAATTGTTTTTTTGCGCGTGGAGGAAGGCGCCTTTGAGCGCCGGATTTTCGAAGAAACTGCCGTTGCGGATTGCGATCGTAATCCGCGGGTAATATTGGTAGAGAACTTTTCCTGCGCCGATTGTGAGGTGCCCCACTTCGCTGTTCCCTGTTTCTCCCCAGGGGAGCCCTACGCTGATACCGGACGCCTGAAGGCTCGTCATCGGAAAGTTCTCTTTAAGAAACGCAAAAGTTTCCGGTTTCACCATGTAAATCGGATTCGACTCGTTTTCCTTTCCAATGCCCCATCCGTCGAGGACGACGAGAAGAACGGTGCGCCTCATTTTCCCTAATTTTATTCGATTTCATGGTTTTTCACCATTTCCTCAACACTCTCTCTGTAAACTTTGTCTTTCCCTACAAGAATGTGGCCTAGAGCCGAGAGATGCCTCTAAATACTGGAAAGCGGAGGTGTTGTAGCGCTTGACCCGCCTGCTCCGCGGGCTCACGTATACGGCGGGCAGGTCTGGTGACGGGGTTGACCCACGGCTCTTTTCGCGTTAGAGTGTGCTATATATAAAGAGTCACTAATCAATCGATTCCTAAAGAATTCAAACGCACAATGTATTCTTCGATGAAGAATTTAGGAACCACAATCCATGGAGTTATCTTTACCAGGACTCGCTGGGGCCGGGTTGATTTTGGGATTTGTAATCGGCTATCTTGCACGCCGTTTCTTATCAACTTGGCACGCTAGTTCCTTAGAGAAAAAAATAAAATCGCGGGTCGAAGAGGCAGAAACGAAAGCGAAGGAAATTGTCCTCGAAGCGGAGAAAAAAGCCGCCGATGTTTTGGCCGAAATAAAAAGGGAAGAGCGTCAGCGCCAGGCACAGCTTTCAAGCTTGGAGAACCGCCTTCTCCGCAAGGAAGAAACGCTCGACAAAAAAGTTTCCGATCTTGAGCGGCAGGAAGCCGCGATGAAGAGCAAAGAAGAAACTCTGGCGTGGGAAAAGAGCAAGAATCTTGAGCTTGGCAAACAACTTGAAGAGCAGCTTGAGAAGATAAGCGGACTTTCGCGCGAAGCCGCGCGGGAAGAGCTTTTTCGCCAAGTCAAGGAGCGCAACCGAGAAGATCTCGCCCAAGTTCTTCAGAAGGTAAACCAGGAACGCAGGGACGAAATCGAGAAAAAGAGTTTGGATATTCTCACGACCGCACTCCAGCGCTATGCGCGAACCCATGTTTCAGAAATTACGACGACATCCTTCCCGCTCGCCGACGAGGAACTCAAAGGGAAGATTATCGGAAGAGAAGGGAGGAATATCAGGGCTCTTGAGCGCGCAACCGGCGTCGAGTTCGTGATCGACGAGACTCCCGACAGCATCGTGATTTCTTCATTCGACCCCTATCGGAGGGAAGTCGCGCGCCTCGCGCTCGAAAAGCTCATCAAAGACGGAAGGATCCAGCCGGCAAAGATCGAAGAGAAAGTTGAAGAAGCGAAACAGGATTTGAATAAGCGCATTCTCGAGATTGGGGAAGCGACGGCGACCGAGGTCGGCATCTACGACCTCCCCAAAGAAATTTTGCAGCTCGTGGGCAGACTCCACTTCAGGACAAGTTACGGCCAGAACGTGCTTACGCACTCGCTCGAGATGGCGCACTTGGCCGGCATGCTTGCGTCCGAGCTCGGACTCCGCGTTGATGTTTCGAAGAAAGCAGCGCTTCTCCACGACATTGGAAAGGCGATCGATCATGAAGTCGAAGGAACGCACGTCGAGCTGGGAAGAAAAATCCTCAAGAAATATGGTATTGATGACGCCGTCGTCGAGGCGATGCAATCCCACCACGAGGATTACCCGTACGCCTCGCCCGAGGCCTATGTGATTACCGCGGTTGACGTGCTCTCTGCCGCACGGCCGGGAGCCCGCCGAGGCACCCTCGAGAATTACATCAAGCGCCTGGGCGACCTTGAGCGGATCGCGAAGGAATTTCCCGGAGTTAAGAACGCGTACGCCATTTCTGCGGGGCGCGAACTTCGTATTTTCGTGATCCCTGAAAAAATTGACGACTTCGGCGCGCTTGAGCTTGCGCGTGAAGTTGCGAACCGCATTCAGTCCGAGTTAAAATACCCCGGCGAGATAAAGGTGAACGTGATACGAGAAGTGCGCGCGGTGGAATACGCCAAGTAAATGCAAAGCTCAAAAATCAAAATGCAAAATAAAGGAACTGCTCGCTTCAAGCGAACGCATCATTTTAAGATTTTGTGTTGTCATTTTTCACTTTCATCTTTACATTTTAAACTTCACTACGATGCTCCTTAAGGTTTCAAAATTTTTTCTTTACGCGGCGCTCTTCAGCGTCGTTATCGTAGTGAACATAAGCTTTTTTCCCTTCATCGGCGGAAAATATTATTTTTTCCGCGTATTCGTGGAGCTTGCACTCATGATATTTATCTTCTGGTGGGCATTTGAAGCGAAACCAGGGGAATTCAAAGCTCTCTTTGATCGTGTGGCGAAAAAACCCCTCTTTATCGCCGTTTCGGCATTCGTGCTCACATACCTCCTTGCCTCCGTTTTTGCCCATAATCCTCAGGGAGCGTTCTGGTCTAATTTCGAGCGCGGCGAAGGAGCGTTTCAAATGCTCCACTACTATGCATTTTTTGTGCTCCTGGTTTTTCTCTTGAGGAACCGCGCTGACTGGCGGCTTGCGATGAAGCTTTTTCTCGTCGCGGCGGTTCTTGTGGTGCTCTACGGAGTTTTCGCGCAGGCCGGATGGGGAGACAAGTTCATCAATCCTTATCGGGATCCGAACGCGATCCCCGAAACTTTTTGGGGAAAGCTTTCGGGAACGCGTTTCCAGGGGTCGCTTGGGAACCCCGCCTATGTTGCTCCCTACCTTATGTTTGCGCTCTTTTACGCTTTTTACCTTTGGCTCGATAGATCATTCAAAAATAAATGGCTCGAGATAATCGTCTACGGCGGGGGAAGCGTTTTTTTTCTCCTCTTTTTCGTCTTGAGCCAGACGCGAGGGGCCTTTCTGGGGCTTGCGGCCGCAGTTCTTGCTTTCCTTATATATCTTATAGTGAGAAGCCCTTCCCTAAAGAAGCGTGCGGCGCTCGCGCTCGTCGTGCTGATTCTGCTCGGCGGTTTCCTTTTTTCCTACCGCGATTCGGACTTTGTAAAAAAACTGCCCTTAAGCAGGTTTCTCGATCTCGGTTTTTCGGAGCGGACTATCCAGACGAGATTTTGGACTTGGAATTCCGCGTGGCAGGGATTTAAGGAAAGGCCGCTTCTCGGATGGGGTCCCGAGAATTTCAGCACGGTCTTCGATAAATATTTCGATACTCGTCACTATGTTCCAGGGGTGAATTCTGAAACGTGGTTTGACCGCGCTCACAGCGTTTTCTTCGGTTACTTGGCGGACACC
>CAYHEU010000048.1:0-6554 GCA_964355785.1 uncultured Candidatus Saccharibacteria bacterium
AAGGAAAAGGGGTTTGATCTGTGGTTCACGCCTGATTTGGCTCGTGAAAAGTTCTATTTGGGCACCGGTTACCAGCCGCGCGGGCCAGAAGCACAAACCTACGTAATTTCCGACTCCGATCTTGGGCTGATTGCTACAGCGGAAGTCGCGCTGGCCGCTATCCATGCCGACGAGGTGCTATCAGGCAATATTCTTCCCAAGCGCTATGCTGGTTATTCGCATTGTTTTCGTCAGGAAGGTGGTGCCTATGGGAAATATTCCAAAGGGCTTTATCGTGTGCATCAATTCACTAAAGTTGAGATGTTTGCCTATGCGCGGCCAGAAGATTCCCCAAAAATTCACGAAGAATTTCTTGCCATGGAAGAGGATTTGTGGCGGGGATTGGGCATACCATATCGTGTAGTTGAAATGTGTACGGGTGATTTGGGCGCGCAGGCCGCCCGCAAATTTGATCTTGAGGCCTGGATGCCAGGAAGGGGAGATTGGGGCGAGGTAACTTCAACTTCTAATACAACCGACTTTCAAGCGCGCCGCCTGGGGATACGTTTCCGAGAAAAGAACGGTGATGTTAAATTTGCTCACACTTTGAATGGGACGGCCATTGCCACTTCGCGCGCCATAGTCGCTATTTTTGAAAACTATCAGACCGAAGACGGAAAGATCAATATCCCTAAAGTTTTACAAAAATATGTCGGCCAAAAAGTTGTCGGATAACCCGCCTGCGTATGACGCATTTCGGGCAGGCCTGCGGACGTGGATAGAGATCGACTCCCGTGCTGCCCGCCACAACTACGCTTTTTTTCGTAAACTCGCGGGACCGCGCGTGAAGCTGTGGTCGGTCGTGAAATCAAACGCGTACGGTCACGGTCTTCTTGTTTTTTCCCGCCTCATGGAGCGCTTTGGCGTGGACGGCTTCTGCGTTGACAGTCTTCTCGAGGGCATCCGCATGAGAAAGGAGGGGATTCAGAAACCGATTCTCGTTTTGGGAATGACACTTCCCTTGCTTCTCTCTCACGCCGCGGAACGAGACGTGACAGTCACCATTTCTAATTTCGATGCGCTCCGGGCGCTTGTGCGAGAGAAGAACCCCCCCAAATTTCATTTGAAAATCGATACCGGGATGCATCGCCAGGGATTCTATCTCCGCGACCTTCCCCGCGTCGTCAAATTCCTAAGCCCTTCCGCCTCAGGCGGAAAATTCTCTGTGCTAAGTCCTAAGCTCGCGGGTATCTATACCCACTTCGCTTCCGCAAAAGACTTGAATTACCCCACCTATACCGAGCGGCAGTTCGCCGATTTTAAAAAAGCCCGGCAAATCTTTGCGCGCGCAGGGTTTCGAAACCTTGTTTCGCACTGTGCGGCGACCGGCGCCGCGCTTCTTGGAAAAAAATATCACCTTGATGCAGTGCGTGTAGGCATAGGCCTCTACGGGCTTTATCCGTCAAAGGAGCTTGAAATTCAGCTCCCGGAGATTGTTTTGAAGCCGGTTTTGAGCTGGCGGACGGTGGCGGGAGAAGTAAAGCGGCTGATTGAAGGAGATTACGTCGGCTACGATCTTGCGGAACGAGTGAGGCGCCCGACGCTTATGGCGGTGCTTCCCGTGGGATATTGGCATGGATTTCCGAGGAATCTTTCAAGCGTGGGGGATGTCCTCGTGGGTGGACGGCGAGGGAAGGTGCTCGGAAGAATTTCGATGGATCTTACGACTATTGATGTGACGGGAGTGCGATGCAGAAGAGGAGATATTGTAACACTTATCGGGCGTGACGGAAAGGAAGAAATCAAAGCGTTCGACGCCGCGCAAAGGTCGGGCACTATCCATTATGAATTTCTCACGCGACTCAATCCTTTGATGGAGCGCGTGGTGGTGTAAGCGATGGTTGATTCCGGGAGCAACTTTTTGGAGACGAGAAAGAAGATAAAGCGGCGCCGTTTTTATCTCAAGATTTTTTTTCTCTTCGGATTTCTCGCACTTCTCGTTTTGGGAGCCGCTTTTGCGGTCGCGCGGGCGCCGTTTTTGAAATTCGAGCGGATCGTGGTTGTGCCCGAATCGGAGAAGATTTCCGGGGAGCCGATATATAGCCCACGCATTTCTTCCGAGGAAGTTGTGGCATATCTCGAGGCGGAGGTGCTCCCAGAACGAGCCCTCGCGCGCATTCTCGGATCCAAGCACTTTTTTTCATGGCCGGACGCATTTCATGAAAGCGACTTCTTGTTTTTTCCTCGCGTGAGGCGCGTCCGCGTCGAGAAAAATTATGCGGAGCGAATTCTCACGCTTAAGGTGACAGAGCGGAAACCCGTCGGCGTGTGGTGTGCCGCAAAGCAATTATCGGAGAGGTGTTTTTGGTTCGACGAAGACGGCATCGCGTTTGAAAAGTCGTTTTCGGTTCAAGGGAACCTTATCGTTGCCGTTAATGATTATTCTACTGAAACCATGGAATTGGGTGCGCGCATCCTTTCCCCGCAGCTTACGCCCCGGCTCCTCTCGATTCTCCGAGTAATCAGGGAGAGCGAACTCGGTTTCTCCGAGATACGCCTGAACGATATTGCGCTTCAGGAAATCGAAGCGCGTGTGTATGAAGGCCCCAAGATTTACTTCAGCCTCAGGTTTCCTTCGGAGAACGCCCTAGGAGTCATTCAGTCGCTCGCAGAGAAACCAGAATTTTGGAAGTTGAGCTACATCGATTTTCGGGTGGAGAACCGCGCATATTATAAGTGAATCTTCACTCCGCGCGCTTTAGTTGTTAGAATAATGGAAAAGTGATCCCACGCCTTTGAAGGATGGGCAATTTTTCTGAGGTGGTGGATGAGGCAAAATAATTTTATAGTATTCACGTCGAAGCGATAATGAGAGAAACAAGTTTTTGGATTGCGACACTTTCGCAATCCTTCAAAGGTGAGGGATGAAATTCGTACCTAAGAAAAATATTTCCCCGAAGATTACGGATATCCGGGGGCCTCGGGACGGCGCGGAAGTTGGCGAACGGGAGAGTATTGAGCAGCCGGTTCATATAAATCGCGCGGGCGAAATTTTTTCAAAATTAAAAACGAAAGAGTTTTTTAACGGAGTTCCAAAAGATCCGGCTTCCCGCCAGCATTTGCGTGCAAGGAGCGTTCTTTGGACGTTCTTCGCGATTGCATTGATGAGCGGACTTATTTTCTACAGCTCCTACAGAAACAGAAACCAACTCGTCGATTCGGCGGCGGTAAGCTTCGAGCAGTTTCAAGATGCAGCGCGAGATCTTGTTGCATTTCGAACGAAGGAGGCGCAGGAAAAATTTTCTGCGGCTCATGAGCGATTAGAGCGCCTTTTGGGAGGAGAGTCCTCTTTTATCTCTCTTGGGCGTTGGAACGGAAACATCCTCCCGTTTTTCGAGGGGACGAGTCGTCTGATTTGGGGGTTCAAAGATCTCACGGGAGAAGCGCTTGCGCTTGCGAGAGAAATCGTGTTTCTCAAGAGCAATTGGTTTGAATTTGTCTTTAAGCAGCGCGGCGGAGAATTGATTACGGAACTCGAGAAGCTTCAAGCGTCGCTCGACGCCGTGGATGTCCGAACCGCTGAGCTTGCCGCATCGGCTTTGAAGATGCAGGACGCGGTACCGCTCGATTTCTCGGGCTACCTGCCGCTTCAGCTTGACGTAAGCAGGTTCCGAAATTTTCTCGCAACCCTTCTTCTGTGGCTCAAATCTCCCGATGAGCACCGCGTGCTCGTGTTTCTTCAGAACCCCTCTGAGATGCGCCCGGGAGGCGGATTTATCGGAAGCTATGTCGATATCGCGATTGAGAATGGAAATCTCAAAAACCTTGAAGTACGTGACATAAACGATCCTGACCGCGAATTCGGGACGAAAATCGTCCCGCCGAAACCTCTCCAGGCGCTCGTTACGCGGTGGCGGGCGGCCGACGCGAACTGGTTCTTCGATTTTTCCGACTCTGCGTCAAAGGTTATCGAATTTATGGAAGCATCCGATTTCTACAACGGAAGTTCAACTACGTTCGACGGGGCGATCGGTTTGTCGTCGGAAGCGGTCGCGGATCTTTTTGAAATCACGGGACCGATCGAACTTCCCGAAAGAAAACTCGCGTTCAATAAGGAGAATTTTTTGACGGAAATTCAGAAACAAGTTGAGGTGAATCGGGAAAAGAACGTGAGCCAGCCGAAGAAAATATTGAGCGAGCTCGTTCCTCTTATGCTCGAGAAGCTTTCTGCGCTTCAAGGTGCGGACAAAGAGAAGGTGTTCACGCTTTTCGAAAACTGGCTCCGAAAGCGCGACATGACGTTTTATTTCAAAGATCCGGAGTTCGCCAAATTTTTCGATTACTACGGCTGGACGGGCAAAGTGGCGGCATTACCTCCGAATTTTCGGGGCGACTATTTCGCGGTTGTAAATTCGAACATAGGCGGCGGGAAAACCGATATTTTTGTCCGCCAGAAGACGTTTTTTCAGAGCCATATCGACGCCGAAGGAACGGTGAGTAATCATGTTTCGATCGAAAGAACGCACGAAGGGAATAAGAGTAGCTATGGGTGGTACCGCGTGCCTAATCAAACCTATACGAAAATATACACTCCGCCGGTTGTAAAGCTCGAGAATTTCACCGGCGGGTTTGAAAAGAAGATCACCGCACCCACGAATTACAAAGAGTACGCAACCGACGACCTCATCTTAAGCCTCGAGGCCACGGTGAAGGAATATCTCGGTCAGCCGGCGGTACGGAGTTTTGAGGAATACGGGAGAAACGCCTTCGCATTTTGGTCGAAAGTTGACGCAGGGAAAACCGCTATCTTGACCCTCGACTACACGCGGCGTCTTCCTTCTCCTCCTGCTACGGGGCAAAAATATCAATTTATTTTTGAACGGCAATCGGGAAGTCAGGGTTCTTATAAGTTCGAAATAAATTCGCCGATCGGCTTTAGGTGGCGGGAAAACGGTCTTCCGGTTTTTGAGTATGAAACCGATGATCCCGACGGGCGAATTTCCCTTGAGCTCACACTCAAAAAAATTTGAGCGCAAGAGTGAATAATGCTAATCTCCGCGCATAGCGTGAGCCAAAGTTCGCGCTCATGATTTAACTCCAATGTTTGATAGTATAAGGAATTTTGTCGTCATTGCTCACAATTATTTTCAGAGGTGAATATCAGAAACTTCGTTATTATTGCTCATATTGATTCCGGAAAGTCGACGCTCGCCGACCGTTTTTTGGAAATTACGGAAACGGTGCCGACGCGGCGGATGAGGCCGCAATATCTGGATCGCCTCGATCTGGAACGGGAGCGCGGTATTACCATCAAAATGGCCCCCGTCCGCATGTCCTACGTTCTAAGTTCTACGTCCTATGTCCTGAATTTGATTGATACTCCCGGGCACTCCGATTTTTCCTACGAAGTGTCAAGGGCGCTCCAGGCGGTTGAGGGGGCGATTCTCTTGATTGACGGCACAAAAGGAATCCAGGCCCAGACACTTTCGCATTTGAGGCTCGCGCGGGCGGCGGGGCTCGTCATTCTTCCCGCAGTAAACAAAATTGACCTCAACCTCTCCGAGGTCGGGCGGATTGTAAAATCGGTCGCCGATTTGCTCGGCGTTCACCCGAGCGAAGTGCTTAAAGTTTCCGCAAAGACCGGCGAGGGAGTGCGGGAGCTTCTTCACGCGGCGATAGAAAAATTCCCTCCACCCTCTCGAAGAAAAGAATCGGAGGAAAAATTTTTCCGCGCGCTTATCTTCGATTCTCTCTACGACGATCACAAGGGAATCCTCGCATTCACAAGGATTCTAAGTGGAGAGGCGGGAAGAGCGGGCGAGTTGATTCTCCTTGGGGCAAAAACGAAATTCAAGCCGAAGGAAATCGGCTACTTCTTGCCCGAGTTCAAGGCGACGGAGAAGCTCTCTTCGGGCGAGATAGGATACGTTGCAACGGGACTCAAGGAGCCGGATCAGATACGGATAGGGGATACCATTGCCCGCGATTCCGGAGTTCCGGGACTCGCGGGTTATCGCGAGCCGTCGTCCGTCGGTTTTGTTTCGTTCTATCCGGGCGGAGAAACGGAATTCGAAGACCTGAAGCGCTCCGTTGCCCGCCTTCGTCTGAGCGACCCCGCGCTTGTTTTCGAGCCGGAAGGAAACGAGGCGCTCGGGCGCGGCCTCAAAGTCGGGTTCTTGGGACAGCTTCATTTTGAGATCACCGCGAGCCGCCTTCGGGATGAGTTTGGGTTGGAATTTTTAACGAGTTTCCCTTCGGTTGCGTATCGCGTGCGGGATGAGGGAAAGGAATATGTTGTGCGCCAGCCGAAGGATTTTCCGGAGAAAGCCGATCACGTATTCCAGCCGATGATTAAAATAGAAATCCTCTCTCCCAAGGAATTTTTGAATCAGATTATTTCGCTCAAAAACATTTTTGGTCTCGAGGTGCGCGACATTTCGAATTTGGGAGAAAATCTTCTCATTGTGGGGCGTATGCCGCTCGCGGAACTTCTTCGGGATTTTGACGACCATCTGAAGTCGCTTACCTCCGGGTTCGCTTCATTCATTTATGAACTCGACGGCGAGGAAGAAACA
>CAYHEU010000049.1:0-6316 GCA_964355785.1 uncultured Candidatus Saccharibacteria bacterium
GAGCTGAATCGCGGTTACCACGTCGCGCAAGTCGTCTTTGACGAGAATAATTTCCCCGGTTGAGATTGCGACATCGGTGCCGGAGCCGATTGCGATACCCACATCCGCCTGCGCAAGAGCAGGAGAGTCGTTGATGCCGTCGCCGACCATCGCGACAAACCTTTTCCCGACACGACCCTTGGTTGGTTGGGACCCCGACCTCGCTTCGGCGAGCGTCGGGGCTTCCCATCCTTCTTGAAGTTTTTTGATGACATCCGCTTTCTGTTGTGGCAACACCTGCGCCAAGTAGCGGTCAATGCCAAGCTGGTGCGAGATTGCTTCAGCAGTTTTCGGATTATCACCCGTGATCATAATGATTTCCTTTCCCATTTTTTTGAGCGCCTCAATCGCTTCGCGCGCGTGCGGCTTCAGCGTGTCCGCAAGCGCAATCACCGCAATCACTTTTTTGTCGTATGCCGCGAGAATCACGGTCTTCGCCTCGCCCTGGAGCTTTTCCACACTTGCTTCATGTTCTTTCGTGCTGATTCCCTGGCTTTCCAAAAACGCTTGGTTCCCGACTAGCGCTTCCTTCTTTTCAATCTTTCCCCGCACTCCCAATCCCGCGATCGCTTCAAAATCAGAAACCTTAGAGAGATTCTTCTCGCCAAGTTCCGTCTTTGCCTTCTCCGCAATCGCTCTCGCAAGAGGATGCTCCGAGCCAACTTCGAGCGCACCGATAATTCCCAGAACTTTCTTATAATCGGCCTTCGGATCAACCGTGAGGAAGTCGGTGACGGCGGGCTTCCCGATCGTGAGCGTCCCGGTCTTGTCGAATGCGATGGTCTGCACGCGATACGCCTTTTCAAGCGCTTCGCCGCCTTTCAAAATTATGCCAAACTTCGTCGCGCGCCCGATACCCACAATAAGGGCCGTGGGGGTTGCAAGCCCCAAGGCGCATGGGCAGGAAATTACCAAGACCGCAATCATTTTCACAAGCGAAGAGCGGAATGCGGTCGCGGTTGAAACGTCAAGGGAGAACCCTGCGCCGAAGTAGAAGAAATACCACCCCACGAAAACGCCGACCGAAATCAAAATGACTGCCGGCACGAAATATTCGGAAATCTTGTCAACTAATTTCTGCACCGGCGCTTGTGACGCCTGCGCTTCCTCGACCATCTGCACAATCTGGTAGAGAAGCGTATTCTTCCCTATTTTGGTTGCTTTGACCTTCAGCAATCCTTCTTGATTGATGGTCGCACCAATCACCTCGTCTCCGGTAGTTTTGGTAACGGGATAGGATTCGCCAGTCACCACCTTCTCGTCAATATGGCTTTTGCCTTCAATAATCATGCCGTCAACCGGAATTTTTTCTCCAGGCCGAACAAGAATAATGTCGCCTTCTTTGAGTTGGTCGATCGGGACTGTTATTTCCTTGCCGTCCTTTAGAACATGCGCATCCTTCGCTTCAAGTTTCAAGAGTTCTTTAATTGCAGTTGAGGCGCGCCCCTTTGCAACCGCCTCAAAGTAGCGGCCGAGAAGGATGAAGGAGAGGAGCGCGGCGGATGACTCCCAGAACGGGTGATCGATGTTGAAGAAGAGAAATCCGAACATAGAGTAGAAATAAGCCGCAGAGGTGCCGAGCACAACCAGTACGTCCATATTCGCGGATCCCACGCGAATCGAGGTGAACGAATTTTTGTAGAATGGCCATGCAATCACGAACTGAATCGGTGTTGAAAGAATCCAATAAACGTAATTAAGATCGATACCGCCAATTGCGTGCACGTGTTTCAGGTTGAACATATGCAGCGCCATATAGTAGATGATGATCGGGAGCGAGAGTGCAAAGGCGGCAATCACGCGCCGCTTGGCTTCCTTGACCAACCGCGCTTCTTTTGCTTCTTCTTCCTCCGGGGTAGCTCCGGCTTCATCGGGACGAATGATATCGTACCCTAATTTATGGACAAACTCGTCAATCCGCTCAAGCGAGATTTTCTTGTCGTCAAAATCTATCGCCGTCTTCTCCGCGCCGTAGCTCGTCTTGATAGAATTGATACCCTCCTGCTTGCCAATAAGCTTATCAATCAAGACCGAGCAGGAGGCACAGTGCATTCCTTTAACTTTTAAAACATATTTACTCATAATTGTGTGTTAAAGGAATGCACTGTGCGAAGGGTGGGTCGGAGGGAAAGTGACTAGGTTCCCTCCGTGTAGGAATGAGCGAAGCGGATTCAAAACCGAGGGTTTTGAAGGAACCCCGCCATGGCGGGGCGACGCAAAATGCATTCCCTTAACTTTTAAAACATATTTAGCCATTTGGATTAGGAATTAGAATTTAGTAGTTAGGACTTAGGTCCCTTTCTAAATTTATCGATGATTGCCCTATAAATAAACAAGAGAAAACAAGCTAAAAAATATTGCCATAGAAGTGCAACGACATAAAAAACAATCGGAGTCTTAATAAAAACCGCCGGACCGATTAAAAAAGACTCTAACGCGTATGAAGTTTTCTGATTACTAAAAAGACTCGATTGAGTAATGATAGAGAGAGGTCCCATGAATGCAAGCAAAAAGAGCAGAGCCATAGTTACAATAACTTTGAATTTCGTCGGCTTCAAAAAATTTTTCATCTCGTTGTTTGGGATTTGGTGCTTGAGATTTGTTTAGAAATTAGATCAATTAGGAATTAGAAATTTCTCCGAAACACTATTGAGTTTCGGAGATTATGCTTCTCACATGAAGTTTCCCGACCATGTCAAAATGTGTGCGCTTCACCCCATCCACAAGCCCCTCGCCGCAGGGGACAGAGCAAAAATAGGGCCATTCACCCGGTTTGCTCGCGAAAAATTCCACCTTGATTGTCCCATTCGCGGGCATCCGTTGAGAAATGCCGAACTGGTCAATCGCGATGCCGTGGTCATAGTCATCTTTGTTTATCACCGTCATACGAACCTTGTCCCCGCAATCCACTTCGATAACTTCGGGAGTAAAACGCCATTCGTCTTTCTCGGCAACCACCGTCGCCTCGCGAGTTACGCCGGTCGGCGGGCAACTCTCGCCCCCGCCGGAGAGGAATGTTGTATAGGCGATCCCGCCGCCAAGGATAGCCACTATTACGATAACGAGCCAGACGTATTTATTCATATTGGTGAGAATTTAGAATATAGAATTTAGGATTTAGGGATATAGAAATTTCTAAAATTTACTCATTTATAATGTCAAATTCTAGGAGTCTACATTTTCCTACCGCATCGGCAATATACTGGTCAGCTCCTCCATAATCGCAAGAATAACCCGGAGGGCATTGTTTCCCTCCAAAACCACCACAGGTATTTTTTCTTCCCCATAACCAAAAACCGAACATCACCACTGCTATTAAAAACAAAATTATAAGCACATATCTAAGTTGCGGTAATTTGGGACTGAGTTCAAAAATAAAAACCATGAGACACGATATGAGATATTGATACATAATCACACCCGCAAAAAGTAAAATAGCATTCTTACTTAAAAGTGCCGGCCCACCTAAAATGTATAAGATAACCATATAGGGCTCTGCATCGGCGACATATGCTTGGGCAAGAAAAAAGAAGATCAGAAGAGACAATAGAAATATAAAGAGAATTACCGCTATCTTGATTTTGGTCGGTTTCAAAAAATTTTTCATGTAATTTCCTAAATTCTAAATCCTAACCCCTAAATCCTATTTCTATTTTGGCACTGTAATGTACTTCTTTACAATCCAACTCAAAAGCGCAATCAAGACCAGAGACACGATGAGATTCCGCCACCATGGATTCAACCCGCCAATGCTTTGCGGCGGAGCTTTGTCCACCTTGATCCAAAATTCCGCGAGAAGCGCATCGTCCGGCGAGAGTTCGATGCCGAGCGGCCTAAATTGCGCGAACACTTTGTAAAATCCTTCCTTTTTGAACGGCACGGTAAATCCAATGTGGTCGGCAGGAATTTCTCCCTGTGGTGAGCCTGTCGAACCATGCTCTTCGCCTCCGTTCGCAAATGCTTTTGGCACGAACGATACGTGGTGATTTTCTCCCATTTCCGAATCAGGGTGGGTATGAATGAATTGCGTGAGGTCTTCCGAAATGACAGAAAAGTGCATTTTTTCGCCCAAGAAATTCTCGAACTCCACACCGTTTCCCGTGAGGTCTTTTACGATAAAATCGAGGTGATTTTCTGGCCCCACCGCAAGACCGTCGTGATAGTCGATTGCAACCTGATATCCCTCGCCCACGATAACGTTTTGGAGAATTTCTTTCTTCGGTTCGAAACTTGCGCCCGCGCCTCCGACCGCAAGAAGCGGGTGACCGAATGCGTGATCCTCATTGTTATACTTAATCTCCGACCAGATTTTGTAGTCGCCGGGTCTGTCAAAAATATGTTCAACCCGCAAAATATTGGAACTTGGTGTATCGGCAACCGGGTGGATATGAAAAAATTCGTTCAAATCCTTCCGAACGCCGATCACATGCATCTTCTTCTCGTGCTGAACCTCAAGTTGAGATTCGGGAATAATCCCTGGAAAACCGAGGTTGTCCTTTGGCAAATTGATTACGTAGAATGATAACTTTACTGCTTCTCCAGTAGTCAGCGTGGACGGATTATGAGAAAGGTTCACCACGATACCTTCTTTCACATCCTCTTCCTCGTGATAAAACGATGTGCTGTGGTCAACATCGTGTCCACCATCCATCACCCCTCCTTGTGGTGAGCCAACCGAACCATCCATGTGCGCGTCCACATTCTCCATACGTCCCTCTTCTGCCGCATGCACCGCCGCCTGGTGGACAAAACGCGTGGGCAACGTGTAGCCGAAAACCACAATCAAAAGGAGAGAAAGCGTTACAAAGTTCCAAAAGAGATGGGAGAGTGTTTTTTTCTTCATATCTTTTTCAGGGATCTCGGCTGTCGCGAGTGTTTCTTTTTTCTTTTTATTATAAAACCACCAGAATGGCAGTATCCAGAGGAAAAGCAAAACCCACGTGCCAAGCGAAAGCGGGAGCCCGAAAAGGCCCGTGTGACCCACGAGTTCCTCTGGTCCATGCGTGTGCGGCGCCGCCACACCTAAACGCTGGGAGATGATACTCAAGAATCGCTCTTCCTGCGTGATCTCTTCAAGGAGCGTGTGCTGTCCGGACAAGACCCACCAATCGTGCGAGAAAAGGCCTAATACAAGGATAAATGACGCAACAAATATCATTCCCCAGCCAGTTGCGCGCTCAATTTTCTCTTTGTGTTTCAAAAGCCCTTGAAGCGCGTTTACGCCGATGATTCCTAAGATGGCAAGGAAAATAAGCGGCAGCACTCGGCCGATTGCGTGCACAAAGAACAAAAGCCATCCATAAAACACATCGCCCGAAACCGCGATGCGTGTGAGGATGACCGGCGTTGCCGGATGCGGACACCCAACACCGATATTCCCCAAAAAAAGCCCGAGGAGGAGTGCCTTCAATACGTCCTGCTGTTTCTGGATAAATGCGGGGAAGGCACCGCTGTAGGACGGCATCCGATACTTTACAAGGCCGAGCTCGCCGAGCGCAAAGAGATATGCAAACGCACCCGCAATGAAGTAGAGCCAGTTTTTCACGACCTCAAGGGGAGCGCCCAAAGAGCCGATCGCAACTTTTCCGATAACTGCCGCAAGCACGCCATACAAGCTCAAGGTAATCGCAACGCCGAGCCCGAACGCAATCGCAATAAAAAATCCTTTTGCCGGTCCTTTACCCATAGAGAGAGGAACTATCACAAACGCGAGTGGGAGCGTGCAGGGGAGCACGATCATCGAGAGTCCGGCGGCGAAGCCGAAGAGATACCACCCGAGCCCGACGGGGGAGTGCCCACCGCTTCCGACAAAAAACCACACGAGCCCGAATACGATGATCGCAAGAATCCCAAAAAGAAATACTATAAGAAATTTTTTCGATCGCGAATCATCCATATCTCTACATGGCCCGAGCTTCTTTCGATTTATTGCGGAAGATGAGAGAGAGCGCAATCAAGCCCCCTAAAAGCCCGATGTCGCGGAAGGTTATTGCATCAATACCCGTTTTTCCCAAAAAGAGAATTCCTGCCATCTCGAGCGCGGCAAGCGCCGCGACATACTTCAAAATCGCCGGTTTCAGAAACCACGCGAGAAATGCAAACGCAAAGACGATTTCGCCCACCGCCTGTATTCTCAAATACGTTTCAACGGGCATAATCGGCGTTACGAGGTTTGTGAACCAATCGGGAATCGCCCAAGTCCAACTCGTGGGGTGTCTAAAAATATCCGAACCGGAATAAAGGTACATCCACGCGAAAAAAATGCGCAGAACCCACT
>CAYHEU010000050.1:0-5969 GCA_964355785.1 uncultured Candidatus Saccharibacteria bacterium
CCCACAAAGATGACGCGACAATTAGTCAGGCAGTTTCCGAACTTAGCGAAAATCCACTCGAATCGTCACTCACGATCAAAGCCAACAATCCGAGCCAATATGCCTCTATTGCCGGGTATTTGGAGAGCCCCAACCTTAAGCGATTCATCTCGAGCGTCAGTTACGCCAAAAACCAAGTGGTTATAAACCGGCTTAACGTCATCCTGAAAAACATCAACAGGATGGGTCTCGGAATGACAGTTGCCATTTCCTTGATTGCCGGTCTTGTGGTCTTTAACACCATTCGGCTTGCCATCTATTCCAATCGCGAGGAAATCGGAGTGATGAGGGCTGTCGGCGCCTCAAACGTCTTGGTTCGCGGGCCTTATGTAATTGAAGGAATTTTTTCCGGCCTTATCGCGGCAGTTCTAAGCCTTCTCGTCGCTTGGCCCATCGTTCAATTCGTTTCGCCCTATCTTTCAAGCTTCATTCCGGGTCTTCAGATCTCAAATTATTTCTACGCCAATATTTTTAGTCTCTTGGGCTATCAGGGTCTTTTTGGAGTCGGGATCGGCGTTTTCTCGAGTTTTATCGCCGTAAGGAGATATCTAAAGAACTAGTGAGTGGTGAGTGGAGAGCCGTTCATTGACCTAGGGCAGAGAGAAGAAGGGGACCGAAGGTTTGGAGAGTTGCTCCCGAAGAAGAAAAAGCTTCAAGTTTGTAGTATCGAGGCGAATTTATGGTTTCGTCGAGGAGTCGGATCACGTAAGGTTTATTTTCGAAAGGTCCTTGTTGCTCGAAAAGTTTTGTCCATAGTCCTTCCGAAACCGCCGAACGGGAGACAACTATTTTATCTGTTCCAGACGGCATATTTTGCCAGCCGATCTCGATCCTTTGATTTACGTGTTCCACCCAGAAGTTCTCGGTGTGGACCGGATTGGTTGAGGTAGTGCCGCCTCCTTGAGGATTGTAGTAAGAGTATGTGGTGGTGGGATTCGAGGTGCTCGTCGGATTTTGCGGCGGGGGAGGCGGAGGCGTGCTTGTCGGTTGAGGTTGAGACGTTGAGGTGGGAGTGGCTGGGGGAGGTTGGCTTGGTGTTTCAGGCCCGTTCGTTTGCCCTTGCGGAAGCGGAGAGCCGCCGCTTAAATAGGCAATCTGACCTTGAGGAGCCGAACTCCAAGTTTGCGCGCCCGAGCCTGATATGGCTTTGAAATAGAAACAATCAGAGGAAATATTTTCATTGGCTTTGATTTCCACGCTTCCCGAGCTTGGGTCTTGGATCGCCGTTGTTTTCCATTTAGACCAACTCTCGCAGGCAAGTTTGGCGCGGAAAACGTCAATTTGGGAAGTGCCGATTGGCAAATTCTGCCAGCTCAAGATCAGAGTTTTTCCGTCTTTTATGCCTATCGTGACGCCAGTTTCATCGGATTTTGGCGTTGAAGGAGAAATGGCTATGATATTTGTATCTTGCGGCTCCGGTTTATAAAAAGCGACGTAGTATAGAACCGCAAATGCAACGAATATAGTGAGGGCGAAAACCGCCGCTAAGTGTTTTAATTTCATTTCGGTTGCGTATCCTCATCCTTTATTCTGAAGATTACTTTCCAAAAGCGTGGGTGATCGACGACGTATTCACTCAAGAAGGCAAAGGGAAGCGCAACTAGAAAAATAATCCAGATAGTTTGGAGTGTGATTCGTTCTCCTGTCACAAACTTTACCGCGAGGATATCTTCAAATATCCCAAGGATGAGCCCGATTACCAAGAACTCGATAAAGCGAAGTGTCCGCGGTCGTATGCGCATTACTTTAATTATACCCTAAATTTTTTGGCATTTTGGGCAGATCCAGGTGCCTCGACCTCCAACAACCATCCTTTTGATTAGTGTTTTAGAGCGGGGGCATTTTTCTCCGCCTCGGCCGTAAACCCTGAAATATTTCTGAAATTTTCCGCTCTCGCCGTCAGGATGAGTCCAGTCGCGGAGCGTCGTGCCCTGCGCTTTAATGCCGCGACTAAATACGTTCTTCATCGCGCGAAAGAGACGCATGATTTCAGCGTCCCTTAGGGCATGAACGCGTCGCTTCGGGTTCACCCGCGCCTCCCAGAGTGTTTCATCGGCAACGATGTTTCCAATGCCGGCGACGATGTCTTGACGAAGAAGTAGTGGTTTGATCATTCCTCTGTGCTCGCGGAGCCGCGCTTTGAAGTCCGGAAGTGTTATTGCGAGTCCATCGGGACCGAGTGTCAGGTGGTAGGGTTCTTTTTTAACTTCCTCCGGCTTTCCGTACCAGACGACCCCGAATTTCCTCGGGTCGTGGAACCAGAGCGAGGGTCCCTCGGAGAAGGCGAGTACGTGGTGGACGTGTTTTGTGGGTTTTGTATCTCGCGGAGCAATCATCAGGCATCCACTCATGCGTTGATGGAAAGCAATGGTCTTCTCTCCGAGGTCGAGAAAGATAACCTTGCCGTGCCGGTCGATACCGCGCACCCGCCGGCCACGGATGTCGCGGTTAATATCCCGGGCACTTCTCACGACCCGGAGGCCGCGCGGGGAGTCGCAGGAGAAGCCAGAGGCCGTTTTTCCGATCAAGGGCGCGAGTTTGCGCTTCGTTATTTCAGCTTCGGGAAGTTCGGGCATGATTCAAGGATTTTCGTTACCTTATCATATTTCATATTTGTGCTTCGTTCCAGAGAGATGGGTTCTGGTTGTGGTATACTAAAATCTCCGGCAAGCTCTTTTACATAAAAAATATTTAACAGAAAGGATAGCCATGACAGACCTGTCTTTGCCTCAAAAGAAGGTCAAGGAGAAGTTTTCTTTTCTCCGTTTCACTGGAGTCGTCATTCTGCAGTCCGCGCTGTATTTCTTTGCGGTCTGGTTCTTCGCGCCCGCGATCTGGGAACGGCAATTCGCTCACGGATTTCTCTCCGTCGCCGCCACCTTTATTGCGGCATCCCTCTTTAACTGCTTCTTCGAGTTCTTTTTCCACCGCTACTTCCTTCACATGGCGCCGATTGCCTGGCTTCGGAACTTTGAGAAACAGCACAGAAAGCACCATGGCCTTACGCACGTCTTTCGACTGAACCAGGGAGAGAGCAAGGAGCTCACGCCCGTTAGAAACCGTTACCCCATCGTTGAGGAGAAGCAATATGAGGCGTCGTTTTTCCCTTACTACGCCTTGAGTCTTTTCCTCCTGTTCTTCACACCGCTTTTTCTCCTAGTTCAGCTTGCCTTGCCAAAGGCGCCGGTATTCCTCGGCGGCCCCCTCGCCGTCATCTGGTCATACAATCTTTATGAAGTGGGGCATGCCATTGAACACTTTCCCTATGAGAGCTGGTGGCGACCGAAAGTTCTGCACCCCCGCTTCGGGAGGTTTTGGACCAAGGTGTACGGTTTTCACCTGATGCATCACGCAAACCACTTAGTGAACGAAGCAATCGGTGGTTTCCTCCTCTGGTTCCCGCTTGCGGACTTCGTCTTCTATACCCACAAACAGCCGAACAAACTACTCTTGGACGGCACGCTTGCGAGCGAAGAAGATTTTTCCGCGCCGCCTCCGCGCTGGCCTATTCGCGTGCTTGACCGATGGATTGCACTCATACAAAAACGCCAAGCGCTAGCTCGGCGCTCATCCACACCCTAGACCCCGCGAACCTGCGGGGTCTCTTTTATTGATTTTTATGGCTGCGGCAACTCGATCGCCCCAAATGGCGAAGCCGCTAGAAATCGCCGAGATGTTGTATGTTATACTAACTCCATGATCATCGAATGGAATAAGGTGACCTGGTATTCAAAATTATTAGCTCTGGCTCTTTTCGTTGCACTTCCTTTTATAGGGTTTTACTTTGGCGCTAAGTACGAGGAGGCCAAAGAGAAAGTGGGTCAAACAAGTGCGCCTTCAGTAAATGTACCTTCAAGTAACGTTTCAGGAAATAATGTGACTGCCGGTCCTACTCTGAGTAATGTTGAGGGGTGGAAAACTTATCGGAATGAAAAGTACGGGTTTGAGGTGAAGTATCCAAATTTGGAGTTCAGGGGGTACACGTTGGGGTTTAAAGAAAGGCGCGTTGACAACGTCCCGCATCTCGGTTTGAGCTACTGGGGATTTCCATCAGAAGGAATGCCTCTCGTTGATATCGGGATTTTGAAAGGCGTTACCGCTGCAGATCGCATCGCTTATTTCCAAAACAAGTTCAGTAAAGACAGAGATTTTCGAAACGTGACGTTTTCGGCGATTCGAGACACTTCGATTGCCGGCTTACCGGCACGGCAATTCTTTGTCATCCATCCGGACCAATTCGAGTTTGGCTCCGATCGGTTGCTCATAACCCTTGTAGAGAATGGAGGTATAGTCTACGAATTTCAGTTGGGAACGGAGGAGGGTGATGAGTATCAAGATACGTACAATCAAATTCTCTCCACTTTCAAATTTATTCCGTAAACTTCAGGCGGGAGCGTCGAATAGGTTGATTTTATTTATTTTCTCCGCTATTATCTCCAAGCGCCGCCCAAAGAGTGCGGCATTTATTTATTAATATCAATATGAAAATAAGAAACGTTGCAATAATAGCGCATGTGGACCCCGCCCACGCCAAGGCTTCGGCGGGCAGGCACGGCAAAAATTTATGAACATTCGAAACATAGCAATAATAGCTCACGTCGACCATGGCAAGACAACGCTTGTAGACGCGCTTCTTAAGCAATCCCAAAATTTTAAATTAAAGTCCGGCGCAGAATCAGACCTCATTATGGATTCAAACGAGCTCGAGCGGGAGCGTGGCATCACTATTTTTTCCAAAAACGCCGCTGTTATATATAGAGAGACAAAGATCAATATTATAGACACGCCCGGCCACGCCGACTTCGGCGGGGAGGTTGAGCGTGTCCTTAATATGGCTGACGGCTCGCTCCTTCTCGTTGACGCGCAGGAAGGGCCGATGCCGCAGACGCGCTTTGTCTTAAAGAAGGCGCTCGAAGCCGGGCACAAGATAATCCTCGTCGTAAACAAGATAGACAAGCCGAATGCCCGCGTGAACCACGCGCTCGAAAAGGTTATCGAACTTTTTATCGAACTTGGCGCGACAAACGAACAGTTGAATTTCCCGATTCTCTACGCGGCGGGGAAGCTCGGGCTCGCGGGCGTTAGCCCTGACCTCTCGACCATGAAAAATATTGTCCCGCTCTACGATGCGATTCTCGAGCATATTCCAGAACCCAAGGCCGTGAAGAACGAGCCCCTCCAGATGATGGTGGTTTCGATCCACTATGACAATTATCAGGGAAGAATCGCGGTCGGTCGCATTGAGCGGGGTTCCGCGGAAAACGGGATGGAGGTCGCGCATCTTCAAGGTCACGGCGGCGGGGTAAAGAACTACAAGATCACGGGGCTTACGACTTTCTTAGGACTCGCGCGCGTGCCAGTATCCTCGGTTGCCGCTGGGGACATCGCGGCGATTGCTGGTATCCCGGACGTGAATATCGGCGACACGCTCGCGGATGCGGCGCATCCTGACCCCCTGCCCCCGATCGTCATCGAAAAACCAACCGTGAAGATGATTTTCTCGGTTAATAACTCTCCCTTCTCTGGCATAGAAGGGCAGTTCTGCACTTCGCGCAACCTACGCGACCGGCTTTTTAAGGAACTCGACAATGACGTGGCGCTTCTGGTGGCGGAGGGCGCCTCTGTTGACGAGTTCGTGGTCTCCGGCCGGGGGGAACTCCACCTCGCGATCGTTATCGAAACGATGCGGCGTGAGGGTTATGAGCTTCAAGTTTCGCGGCCGGAAGTCATTTTCAAAGAAGAGAAAGGCGTTACCCTGGAACCCGCGGAGGATGTTTGGATCGACGTGCCCGAGACGTATTCCGGTCTTGTCATCCAGAAGATGAATATGCGGAAAGGCGAGTTAAAAAACATGAGTGTCGAACAAAATATCGCCTCATTCCATTTCTTCATTCCTACCCGCGGCCTCATCGGCTTCCGGAACGAGTTTA
>CAYHEU010000051.1:0-5579 GCA_964355785.1 uncultured Candidatus Saccharibacteria bacterium
TCGAGCACGGACGGCATTTTCCTCAAGGAGATTATCGTCGAGCCCGTCTCGAGCGATACGACGAAGATCGTAAGCCGCGTGAGCTGGCAGATTGATCCCTTGCGGACGCAGAAGATTGAGCTTACAACGCTTATCACAAACTGGAAGCTTGAGCAGGCGACCGGGGGCGACACGGGGGGTGACCCGCCCTTCGGGGATTGGCAGAACCCGCGAACGCTCGGTTCGGTCGATCTCGGTCCGGGAAATTCCGCGACCGATATTGACGTAGTAAACAAGATTGTCTTCCTCTCTGCGGAGGCATCCGCGTCCGCAAAACCTGATTTCTTCGTGGTTGACGCAACAAACGGACAATCGCCATTTATCGTTTCAAGCATCAACACGGGGCCGAGCTTGAACGCGCTTGATGCAGCGGGAACGCACGCGTACCTCGCGAACAGCGACATAAATGCCCAGCTTCAGGTGGCGGATGTGGCGAATATCGCGAGCCCGCTTCTTGTGGCATCATTTAAGCTCCCGGGTGTCTCGGGCACGGGGGGTATAGGGCACAGTATTTTTTACTACAATTCACGGGTTTACATAGGTACAAAGAAAGCAACCGGGCCCGAATTTCACATTATTGATGTTTCGAACCCGACAAGCCCGATTTCTCTGGGGAGCAGGGAGATAGGATATGACGTGAATTTTATCCACGTGAACGGGACGACTGCGTATATCGCGACATCGGATGACGTGCAGGAGCTGAAGATCTTGGACGTAAGCAATCCGGCTTCCATTTCGCAGATTGGTTTCTATAATGCGCCTGGGTCGGAAGACGCAATCTCGGTTTACTTTTCCGAGAGTAAACTTTATCTCGGACGAGTGGATGCGAGCGCGAATGAACTCTACATTTTGGATGTGACAAGCTCTTCGGCGCCTCAGCTTCTCGGCTCGCAGGATTTTTCGACCGACGTTACCGGCGTCATTGCGCGCGACTTTTTAGGATTTTTCGGAACAACCGATTCAAACAAAGAGTTTCAGGTATGGAATGTTTCGAGTTCGGCATCGCTCGAATTCTGGAGCGGGTTCAATTTTCCGCAGGTTGCAACCGGCCTTGATTACGAAGACAATCTTGTCTACGTCGCGGTACGGTCGAATGATGCGCTCCGCATCATCACCTCCGCTCCATAGTTTTACATGAGAATATTTCCCCGTGCGGGATCCACGCTCATCGAGGTTCTTATCTACATCGCGATGCTTGCGGCAATCCTGTTTTCGACCGTGCTTGTGTTCTATCAGATCGTGAGGAGCTACAACCACAATCGAAGCATCATCGAGGTTGAAGAGGAAGCCAATTTTGTGATGCGAAAGATTGCATGGATATTGACCGGTGCGAGCAGGGTGAACGTTCCTGCTCCGAACACAAATTCCTCGACGCTTTCAATTGATAAATTCAACTATTCCGGAAACCCAATAGTGGTAAGTCTTGAGTCGGGGAATGCGACGATCAAAAAGGGGACGGGGGAGCCGGTGATTTTGAACAGCCAAAACGTTTCGATCGCGAACCTTCTCTTTGAGCATTTTCCATCGAGCACGGCAAGCCCCGAGTCGGTAGGTATCACGCTATCGGTTGTTTCGCGGATTGCGGATACGACCGTCTCGAATTCAACGACCCTTAAAAGCACCGTATACCTCCGAAAATGATTTTGAAAATTTCCTTGCATTCGCAATCGGGCTATATCGCGATCACCTCCGCGACGATCATGCTCCTCATAATCTTGCTCATCGTTTCCACGCTTGGGATGTCTTCGTCTTTCAGCAGAACCGACATAAGTCTTTTCCATTTCAAAGAGCAGAGCCAGGCGCTTGCGGAAGGGTGCGTCGAGGTTGCGCTCCTCCGCCTTGCGGAGAACAAAAACTACGGGGGAGGGGAAAACGTTACGATCGGTTCCTCAATATGCAGGATTGTTTCCGTAGTTGCAAACGGTTCCGAGAAAATCGTCCGCGCCGAGGCGGAATTTCAGGAAACCAACACTAATTTGGTCGTTACGGTGAGTGGAGCTACGCTCGATATTCTTTCGTGGGAAGAAGTGCCGAGTTTATAGGATTTTACGCTTGTGGATAATTTTTTTGTGAGTATTATGGCTCATGGTATAATTACCACCGTACACTAAAAGGTCGAAAGATTATTTTTTCTCTTTATGAAAGCCAGAAAAGAAGGTTTCACTTTAATTGAGCTTTTGGTGGTTATCGGCATCATCGCCATTTTGGCCGGTGTCGTAATTGTGGCGTTGAACCCCGCAAGGCAGTTCGCGCAAGCGAGGAACTCGACGCGCCAGGCAAATGTTACGGCGGTTTTGGACGCGATCGGCCAGAATATGGCAGACAACAGCGGCGTGTTCAGTTGCGCGGTTACAATTCCAACGTCAACCGCCACGATTATTGGCTCGAGCACGCTCGACATCGGGCCGTGCATTGTGCCGACCTACATCTCGAGAATGGTGGTTGATCCGCAGACGGGAGTTTGGATGAGCGATACGAGTTACGACTCGCAGTACACCGTGCAGCAGGATGCGACGACAGGACGCACTACTGTTGCCGCGCCGGATGCGGAACTCAGCCAAACTATTTCCCAGACCCGCTAGCAAGACGAGAAGTTAATCGTACTAAAACCCCCCCCGCTATGCGGGGGGGGTTTTTGCATTATTGTTTGAGGTTCTCTACGAGAGCGATCTCGAGCGGCACTAATGCAAACGGTGAATAGCGCATTTCGCTGTAGCCGCGGATGAGGGATTTCATAAGCGGAATGAGCTTCTCCGCTTTCGCGAGTTCTCCGAGTTTTTTGAGCCGCTTTATTTCTTCGGAGGTGAGCTCGGAGGAAAAGACGTTCTCAAGCGCGGGGTTAATTTTTATCGCAAGGACTTTTCTCAAGTAGTGAATGAGATCTTTCGCGAGCTGGACAAGATTATGTCCTTCTTCGTTGATTTCCGAAAGATATCCGAGCGCGCCCGCGAGGTTTCCCATCAAAATGAATTCCGCGAGCGAGTCCACTTTTTTGAAACCGACCCGTCCCGTGATACGCTCGACCGCTTCAAGATCGACTTTCTTCTCAAGCGAGCTGATCTGATCGAGGAGAGATTCCGCGTCGCGGACGCTTCCTTCGCCCGCGGCTGCAATAAGCTCGAGCGCCGGTTCGTCAATCTCTATTTTCTCCGTGTTCGCGATCGTGCGGAGCTTCTCTATGATTTTCGTCTTCGGGAGTTTTTTGAAAAGGAAGCGCTGGGTGCGTGAAGTGATGGTGGGGGGAAGTTTTTCGTATTCGGTCGTTGCAAGCACAATCACGGCGTGGCGTGGCGGCTCCTCAAGCGTCTTAAGGAGCGCGTTGAAGGCAGGCCCCGTGAGCATGTGCGCTTCGTCGATGATATAGACCTTGTAGCGGCCGCCGATTGGGCCCACGCCGATGTTTTCTTTGAGATTCCTTATTTCATCGATTCCACGGTTTGATGCCGCGTCGATCTCGATCAAGTCAAATGCGATTCCCTTATCGATCTCCTCGCAGCTCCGGCAGGCATTGCAAGGCTCCCCGGTTCCCCTGAATTTCGCGTCATTCTGCCGCTTTTCGCAGTTCAAGAGCTTCGCCATGAGGCGCGCAGTCGTGGTTTTCCCGGTACCGCGGGGACCGTAAAAAAGGTATGCCTGCCCGATCTTGTCTTGTTTCGCGGCATTCTTCAAAATTTCAACATTCGCCTCCTGCCCGAGGAGTTCATCGAATTTTTTTGGCCGGTACTTACGATAGAGTGCGATCGCCATGCCGAAATTATATGGGAAACCCCTCACCTAAACAAGATTGTTTTCTGAAGTAAACCCCTGACTATGTTTCCAGGGAGTGTCTTGTGTAGAGTATTTCTTCGGATACTTCGCGATCTTGTCGAGGTGAGGGGCAAGCCGTTTGCGGACGGCAAATTTCCGCGTTATGATGATGGATGTTTAGAGGAGATTTTATGAGAAAACTTACCCTTCTGATCGGCGTTTTGCTTCTTGTAATCGCGGGCGTCGGTCTTTTTTCATTCCTGCGCACTCCGTGGACGACGGAATTCGCATTGAACGGCCCTCTGGAGCAGGGAAGTCTTTCGAGCGCACACGAGCTTCCCCCGATTCCCGAAGCGGAAGGATCGGATAAAAAAAGCCTCCTTCCCGGAAAATCAAACAGCTCCGAAGATATCGAAAAACAGAAGTCCCTTCCAAGCCCTCCCGCGGTCGTCAAGGGAATTTACGCAACGAGCTGGTCTGCGGGATCCGCTTCGAGAGTAAAATATTTGACCGATCTTATAGAGGGCACGGAACTCAATGCGATCGTGATCGACATTAAGGATTACTCGGGATACGTTGCATACAGAACGGGCGTTCCCGAGATTGCGGCAAGCGGCGCCGAGGGTGATATCCGGATCCTGCGCCCGAATGCGCTTATAAAAACTCTCCACGACAAGAATATTTACGTGATCGGGAGGATATCGGTATTTCAGGACTCCATCCTTGCGAAGGCGCACCCAGAATTGGCGCTCAAAGACAAGGCGACCGGAAAACTTTGGCTCGATCGCAAAGAGCTCGCATGGCTTGATGCGGCAGGCCGCGAGGCGTGGGATTACAATATTCTGATCGGAAAAGACGCGCTCTCGCGGGGCTTTGACGAGATAAATTTCGACTACATCCGATTCGCCTCCGACGGAGATCTTTCGAATATCAGCTACCCTTTCTGGGATGAGAGAACTCCGCGCTCGCGGGTAATGAAGAATTTTTTTAAGTATCTCCGCGAAAATCTTCCGGGAGCCAAAATATCGGCCGATCTCTTCGGTCTTGTGACGGTGAATCGCGGAGATTTGGGAATCGGGCAGGTAATCGAGGATGGATTCGAATATTTCGATTTCGTTTCTCCGATGGTCTACCCCTCCCACTATGCGTCGGGATTTCTCGGTTATAAAAACCCCGCGGAGCACCCCTATGAAATCGTGAAGTATTCGCTTGAAACCGCGCTCGCGCGCCTCAGGGATTTTGGCTTGGGGGGCGCGGACGCAACCTCGACCTACGCAACGGGGACGGTTGCGGCGAGAGAAGCTCCGAAGGACATGCGGTACAAATTGAGGCCTTGGCTTCAGGACTTCGATCTTGGGGCGATCTATGACGCCTCGATGGTAAAGAGCCAAATCCAAGCCGTGTACGATTCCGCATCAAGCACCCCCGATCTTACCTCCGGGTGGCTCCTCTGGGATCCGAGCAATAACTATACGAGAGGGGCGTTGGAGGAGGAATGACATGGGATACGGTTCACACGCACAAACCTTTTCTTTTTACGCGGCTATGAGGCCGACCTGCCCGCCGCCCAAGGCTTTTGCAGGCGGGGCGGGCACGGTGCCGAGCACATAAAGAGTGATTATGTGCTCGGCGAGCAAGGTCGAATCGCCAGCGAAAAGTCTCGCTGGGGCTTTGAGCGGTAGAAAAAAATAGGTATTGTTATTTTTAATGCCTTACGAGTTGAAACTTGAACAATTTAGCGGTCCCTTGGACAAACTTCTTGAGCTCATTGAAGAGCGGAAGCTCGGCAAGAC
>CAYHEU010000052.1:0-5550 GCA_964355785.1 uncultured Candidatus Saccharibacteria bacterium
CAAAAGAAAACCGGATCGATATTACTTCTTTTCTTTTTAATTTTCGAGTCGTGGATGTATATGCCGAAAATCAGGGATGGTTTCCGCTATTTTAATCCGTATATAAAACCGCCGTTTGTAGAATTTTTAGAGACGAAGAGTAAGGAGAGTTATTTTGGCGTGATGGCCACCGACTACACGTTTCCGGTAAATCTCGGCGATTTGTTCCATATCCGGAGGTTTCAAACGACCACCGCGGTATTTCCAAAACGGTTCTGGCAGTTCGTGCCCGAGACAATCCAGAAAAATGACCACGATTACTATAAGCTGGAACCGCATGATGTCGCCGCTACGCCGCAACGGTTTTTTGACGCTGCAAATCTGAAATATTTGGTAACAGAAGCCACCTCGTCTTTCTCGAGCCAGAACTTCTCGCTTGTATACGATAACGATTTAAAAATTTATGAAAATAAAAGCGTGCTACCGCGGGCGTATGTCGTGTTTCGCGCGGAGACGGCTCGTAACATGGAGGATGCGCGGGCAAAATTCTATAATGCTTCGTTTGACTGGAAACGTTCGGTAATTGTTGAGGACGAAGAATCTCTTGGGCTGCAAGGATCCCTCCGCCCGTACCAGCCGGTGAAAATTATATCGTACGAACCGGACGAGGTGATTCTCCGCACAAATCTCGACCAGGAAGGCATTCTGGTTCTCACCGATACCTATTACAGCGAATGGCGTGCTTCAATAGACGGTGTAGCTGTGCGGGTTTATCCTGCAAATGTCCTCTTCCGCGCGGTTAAGGTATCGGCGGGAGAACACGAGATTCGCTTTGTGATGCGGCCGTGGTGGTTCTGGCCGAGCGTATTTGTTTCCCTTTTCACGATAATCACAATGGTGTTTTTGTTCTTGAAAAAGAGTACAATTGGAAAAGTTCATCTGACAATTCGCGCATGGCTCACGAAACAATGAAAAATCCATACCTTACGTTCGTCGTTGCCGGGCGAAACGACAATTATGGAGAAGAATTTTTGGAACGTTTCCAGATCTTTTTGAATAACCAATTTTTTCTTTGGGAGAAATGCGGATTGCGCGCCGAGCTTATTATTGTTGAATGGAATCCGCCCGCAGATCGGCCGCGGCTCAAAGATGCATTGCAATGGCCGGCAAAACTTAAAGGAGGAACCGTAAGGATAGTGGAGGTTCCGAAAAAATTTCATGACCGCCTGCCGCATCCTCCGAAGCAGGAGTTTTTTGAGTATTACGCGAAAAACGTCGGCACGCGGCGCGCCCAAGGGCAATTCGTGGTTTGCACGAATAATGATTTGCTCTACAGTGAAGCGCTTATCCGTTTTTTTGCATCCGAGTCTCTGAAAAAAGATTTGTTCTATCGCGTACACCGATATGATATTCCGAAAGGAATCTTGCCGTTTGACGCGGACTCCGAAGAACAACTTCAGTTTTGTGCATCTCACGTGAAATACATCCATAATAATTACGGGCCTGCGTTTGTGACAGGGGAAAAACCGTGGGGATTTCGGAGCCTCAAACGAGTACTTATCTACACAAAGAACAGGTTGAGATATTTCCCGTATCCGCCTCCCTACATGAACGCGGCGGGAGATTTCTTTTTAATGCACAAAGAATGGTGGGATTATTTCGGCGGTTATCCGGAAGTGAATCACAACGCCTATCCCGATGTGCTTTGTTTTATGTCTCTTGCCGCTGGTCTTCGGCAAGCGACTTTGGAGCCCCCAATGCTTATTTATCATCAGGATCACGAGCGTGGCGGCCCGGAGAGCGGACGGCCAAAATCGGATTTCGAGAAGAATAAGGCAGTATACATGCAAATGCTTAAAGACAAAAAGCCATGGCTCCCCAACGGAAAAAACTGGGGGTTGGGCGACGAAACATTGCCAGAAACCCAAGTTTTATAGAATATAGGAATAGCGACATGAACGATATTAGAGAAAAAATTCAGAAGATAGTAGCACCGATGGACGGCTGGCTTTCGTTCCATGAAGGATCTTTTTTGTACGATACCGCGCTGAAACACGCGTCGCGGGGGGCAATTGTTGAAATCGGTTCTTGGAAAGGGAAATCGACCATCTGGCTTGCGCACGGCGTGCGGGACGGAAAAGGGGACGTGGTGCATGCGATAGATCCTCATACCGGCGCTCCGGAGCATCAAGAGATTTTTAAAACAAAAAATATTTGGACGTTTGAAGAATTCCAGAAAAATATAAAAACCGCAGGCATCGAAAAATTTGTCTATCCGATAGTAAATCACTCCGAAAATGCCGCAAAGAATTGGAGAAAACCTGTAGCGTTTCTTTGGATCGACGGCGCGCACGCATACGAAGCCGCGAAGCTCGATTTCGATTCGTGGTTTCCTCATCTCATAGAAGGAGGGATGATAGCCTATCATGATTCTACCTATGATGATGTGCGAAAGGTGATGCGGGAGTGCGTCTTTTTTTCAAGGAATTTCAACCAAATCGGCGTGGTTGATTCCATTACATTTGCGACAAAGATCGCTCCCTCTCGCCAATTATTCAGAGATCGCTTGAGGAATCTCTACGTTTATCTCTTGAGTGCGTTCTACGGCTTAAGGAGAGTTCCTCTCCCACGATCGATAAGGAATTCCCTTAAGACCATATTTAAGAAGATCGTTCATGCGCTTCAATAGAAGGGCGACAATATCGGCGCCTCTTTGTATCCTCTGCGGCGTCCCTGCGGATTTTTTTATGAGGAGCCAGGACCGGTTTTTTGAATCACTCGCCGATGTTTTTGAGCTCTCACGGTGTCCGAGATGCGGCTTGGTTTTCGTGGACCCTCCGCCTGCCCCAGACGTTTTGGCGAGGCATTATCCCAACGATTATGCGCCGCACGCTGATTTCCAAGAAACATCGATCGGGAAGAAAAGTTTTAAGAAGATGATGAGGGATGCCGCACTCGCATTTTGGCTTGGTTACGGGAAGAAGAAATTCTTGCAAATTCTTTCCTATCCGTATTTTTTAAGAGTTGCCCACTATCCGCACTACCGGAAGAACGGCCGCGTGCTGGATCTCGGATGTGGGAGCGGACAATTCCTTTTGGAGCTCAAAAATCTTGGCTGGAGAGAACTTTTTGGAACCGATTTTTCGGAGCGTGCGGTCCTCACAGCCCGAAGTCACGGTTTGGACGTGCGACTCGGCGAGATTGAAAAAATCTCGTTCAAGAAAGATTTTTTTCATGCAATCACGCTTCATCATGTTTTTGAGCATCTTCCGAAGCCGGTCGAAACCTTGAGGGAACTCAAGCGGATTCTTGCGCCCGGCGGGGAGCTTATCCTCACTGTTCCTAACACCTCAGGCGTGCTCTCGAGGATATTCCGCAAAAACTGGTCGGGATATGAAATCCCTCGACATTTTTATAACTTCAATGAGAAAAATTTGCGCATGATTCTTGAGCACGCCGGTTTTCGCGTAGAGAGAGTAATTTCTCCAAAAATCTTTACGACCCTTCTCACCGATCTCGGCTACACCTTCTCTTTTCTTCGAAGGGGAGGAGGGCGCCTGTCGTGGGTCCACAAAGCGGTAAATGCCGCGGAGTTTTTTCTCGATCCTTTCCTCGTTTTCTTGAACCCCGGGAACGAACTCGTCGTTCGAGCGACAAAATCTTAAAGCGGCTGGATCGGCGGAAGCGCCTGCGGATAGGCGGGCTTCCAAATATTTTTGAGGTCGGTAAGGACCTTTGGTTTGAGCGCGAGAAGAATTATCCCGTAAATCATTGCCCCAAAAGGAATGGTGAATAGCACGGGCCCTTGGCCTGCGCCTATGAGAAGAAGCGCCGCCACCATTACAGAAGCGGCAACAAATGGTTTTATGAGCTCTCCGTAGAAGATGTTCAAGCCATACGTCTTTCTCACGAAGTGAACGTGCGACAGGAAGATAAGATTTTGGCTCAGGAGACTCGCAAGGGCGGCTCCCGTCATGCCGTAGACAGGAATGAGCGCAAAACACAAAGCGATATTCAAAACCCAGCCGAGCGATATATAAGAGAGTGATTTTTTCTGGTGGTTGTGGACGAAAATGAGTTGGGCGAGAAAAAAGCTGATTGCGGTTTGCACGAGGTTTAAGATTAAAAGTCCTAATACGAATGCCGCCGGTTTATAGTTCGCTCCATAGAGCTTTACGACGAGCGGAGTTGCGACGATAAGCCCTCCCGCCGCGATGGGAATCGTAATTGAAAAGAGAAGCTCGTTAATCCTCTCAAAAAGCCGTCTGTGGGTTTCTGGATTTTTGAGTGTGAGAACGAGAGAGGGGAACGTTGCCCCAATGATTATCCCCCCGATAGGCCCAAGGAACTGAGGAATCTTGGCCGCGGCATTATAGAACGCGACAAGTTCGAGGCCTTTAAGCCACCCCAGAATCAAACTATCTGTTGTATTCATGAGCCCCCAGGCCATGCCGCCCAGGGCAAGAGGCCATCCGGCCGCAACAATGGTCTTCATGAGCGGTTTTTTCACGAAGGCAAAGAAGTCTTTAAAATAATTCCGTACCGACCAAAGCGTGAAGAGAAGAGATACAAACGCGCCCAAGGAATAAGCCCACGCGAGGGTTCGCGCGGAAGGGAATTTGAAGAGTATAAGGAATCCTACAAGCACAGTCACCGCAGTTTCGATAGTGTTTGCGATTGCGGTTTTATCCATCCGGTTTTGGGATGAAGGAATAACAAGAAAGAACCCCTTGAGTACGTCGAATGCCATCATAAGAATGAGAATGAATGCGATTGCAGTTATTCGCGGATCGCTTAGTTTCACCGCGACTGTGGTGATAAGTATTGCGACAACGAGAAGCATCACCTTGATGACAAAGCTCGTCGAGAAATATTCTTTATCCTCCTTTTCGGAGAACTTTCGCTGAAGGACATTTGAAATCCCGAAGTCCGCGGTGATGAACGTGAGCGAGAGGAGATTTAAACTGAAGCTGAAGGCGCCGTATTCCGAAACAGGGAGTGTTCTTGTGATAAAGACGATGAGGGCTGCCTTGAGGAGCCGGTTCAACACATCGCCCGCAGTGAGCCAGAACGCGTTTCGCGCAATTTTTTGACCAAGATTTTCTCCGCTTCGCGGGTTTCTGATAAGATGAAGAATGGTTCTTAAGGACCTCATAAGATATACGTTCTATTGTTCCATGAAAAACGATTTGACGAAAGCGCGTTTGACGTTTTGCGGTAGTGAGGGGATACTATACTCTGAATGTTGGAATCCAATCCCCGCTATTTAACCAAAAGAAACAATTGAACGCCATGCGGCAAAACGTGTGCGCAATTATTGTGACGTGGAACTCCGGCAGAGAAATCGGGCGGATTTTACCCGGCGTTTCGGAGCAGGCCAAAACCGTTGTTGTTGTCGATAACGGTTCCACTCCAGAGAATCTCAAAGCTCTCGAGGAAGTTACGAAGCCGTTTGACAACATCGCTATTCTCAGAAACCCGGAAAATATGGGTATTGCATACGCCTTAAATCGCGGCGCGCAATTTGCGTTAGAGAATGGATACGAGTGGATGCTTACGCTTGACGATAAC
>CAYHEU010000053.1:0-5430 GCA_964355785.1 uncultured Candidatus Saccharibacteria bacterium
GCCGGGGATCTCGCGCGCATGTACCAACGCTATGCTGCGCGTCGCGGGTGGGGATTTTCGATTCTTGATTCGAACGAAACAAGCTTAAATGGGTATAAATCGCTCGTCGCCGAGGTGGAGGGTAAGAGTGTTTATGATGCCCTCCGTCAGGAGTCCGGCGTCCACCGCGTCCAGCGGATTCCCAAAACGGAAAAATCTGGCCGCGTGCATACCTCGACAGCCTCGGTTGCGATTTTGAAGCAAGTCGAACCGAAAGAAGTAAATATAAATCAAGGCGATCTTGAAGTGACGTTTTCGCGCGCAGGCGGCCCCGGCGGGCAGAACGTAAACAAAGTGGAAACGGCCGTTCGCATTTTGCATAAGCCGAGCGGTATCGTGGTTTCTTCCCGAGTCGAGCGCTCACAGCACGCGAACCGCGAGAAAGCGATGGAAGTTTTGCGCGCGAAGCTTTACGAAATACAAAAAAGCTCCGCCGCAGGCGATCTCACCACGGAACGAAGACAACAGATCGGCACCGGCGACCGATCAGAGAAAATACGCACCTACAATTTCCCCGAAGACCGCGTCACCGACCACAGGATCGGGAAAAAGTTCCACAATATCGAAAAAATCTTGGATGGCGATTTAGACGGGATTGTGAAAGCATTTCATAAATCTACTACGACTTCGTAAGGAGTTTTGAAACTTCTCTAATTTCTTCCGCGATTCCCTCGATAAGATCGTACTTTTCGACTTCTGCCGCAGTAATCCAAGTATAGTCGCTTAAATCTTTGCAGAGCTTAACCTCGCCTGATTTATAGCGTGCCCAGTATGAGAGGGTGACTACGGGATAACCGTCTGGCCTTACAAAAACCAAATCGCAGAGATAATATGGTTTTTCTATCTCGAGATCAACTTCTTCTTTCACCTCTTTCCGTAAAACCCAATCCACCACGTTATACCACTGCGGGAAACTGGCCGTCTTCGGGAGGTGTTCATATTCTGTCAAGACGAGTTTACCGCCGGGAACCGTCCAGCGATTCGGAAACGCCTTCTCATGCGCCGCGCGTTTTGCAATAAGAAACTTGCCGTCCTTCGCTATAATACACGTCGCAACAACGAAGTGGAGCCGAGGATCGAGCGGCATGCCAACTAGAACATCGTATCTTCCTCGGCGCGCTTGTAATTATGGATCTCTCCAGGCTTGAACCACACTTTGATTTCGTTCTCCGCCTCTTCGGGATTCCCTGAAGCATGCACGATATTATGGACGGCTCGCTTCTCTAAATTTCCAAGAATAGCAGAGTCAACGGAATAATCGCCGCGAACCGTCCCCATTTCCGCTTTTGCCGGGAGCGTATTCCCCACGATCTTCCGGACCATATCGATTGCGTGAACTCCCTCTACGGCAACCGCAACCACCGGCCCCGATATCCAATACCCAAAGAGCCATTCCTTAAGCTTTACGCCTATCTTTAATGGGTCAGTCGTGCCCATTATCTTTTTCGGATTGAGGTTGTACTTTTTATAATCATCGAGGCTCTTCGTGCCCATACCGATCAACCACTCTTTGGTTTTAGGTAAATGCTTGTTTACGAGCCCATGGTCCGGTTGAAGCATTTTAACTCCTATGACTTTGAGCCCGCGCTGTTCGATACGTTGCAAGATCTCGCCGATTAACCCGCGCTTCACGCCGTCGGGTTTCACGATGATAACGGTGCGTTCTTCTTTAGGGTGAGCCATGGGTCCTGAGTTTATCGAAGGATTATTTCTTTATCTGTAAGTGTAACTCATCAAGCTGTTTCTTATCAACCTCTGAAGGCGCGTTCATCATGAGGTCGCGGCCGTCGCCGGTCTTTGGGAACGCAATCACCTCGCGGATGTTCGGCTCGTTCTGAAGGATCATGAGGATTCGGTCAATCCCTGGCGCAATGCCGCCGTGGGGAGGCACGCCATACTCGAAAGCCGAGAGTATGTGGCCGAACTGGGCCTCGATCGCCTCACGCTTGTTACCAAGTCGCTCAAACACTTTAGCGAGCAGGTTTTTGTCGTAGATTCGGATCGAGCCACCGCCGATCTCGTAGCCGTTCAACACAAAATCGTATTGATAGGCAAGGAGTTTCAAGGACTCAGCTTCGAAGTCTAGCATCTTCATAAGCTTTTGATGTTCTGGATAGTCCGCGTGCTGGAAGCGCACCGGATCAATCGAGGTGTCAGTTGTGGGAAGCGTAAAAGGATGGTGCACCGCTCCTAATGATCCGTCATCTTTCTTTTCAAACATCGGGAAGTCAACGACAAACGCAAAGGCCAGTTCGTCCGAATCTTTTTTATCTTTTCGTAGATCGGGTTTGTCGGAGTTATACTTTTTCATCGCCTCAGCGTAGGTTAAGCGCGGGAAACAACCATCCTTATCTAGCGTCATATTCTTTCGGGGATAGAACTTTTGAACTAAGGTTTTAAAAAGTTCTTCGGTCAAAGAGAGTACTTCCTCCTGAGTAACAAAGCTCATCTCTAAGTCAAGTTGAGTAAACTCCGGTTGGCGATCGCCACGCGTATCCTCGTCACGGAAACAGCGCGGAATCTGGAAGTATCGCTCAAGCCCCGCGACCATAAGAAGCTGCTTGTATTGCTGCGGCGACTGTGGGAGCGCGTAGAACGAGCCGGGGCGGAGCCGAGAGGGCACAAGATAGTCGCGCGCGCCCTCTGGAGTGGATCTGGAGAGGATCGGCGTCTCAACCTCCACGAAGTCGCGTTCTGTCAAGAAGTCGCGGATGTACTTTGTCACTTTATGCCGCGCGATGAGATTTTTCTTCATCCGTTCGCGCCTAAGATCAAGATAGCGATACTTCATCCGCACATCTTCACCCACATCGTAGCCATCGCCGTCGAGCGGCAACGGAAGCTCCTTCGACTTGTTCAAAACCTTGATCGACGTTGCTCCTACTTCGTAGAGACCGGTTGGAATTTTCTCATTCACCATCGCCGGCGGCCGCTTCTTCACGAGTCCGATAATTTGCACCACGTACTCAAGTCGAAGATCACCGGCTTCTTGCATCTCCGGCCCAAAAACAATCTGCGCAATCCCGCTTCGGTCGCGGAGGTCAATAAAAATAAGCTTGCCGTGGTCCCTGCGAGCCTCCACCCAACCGGCAAGCAGTACTTCTTTTCCTTCATACTTCTGAATCTCATCCGAAAGGATCCTCATAAATATTGTATAATGATTGTAAAAGAATGATGGAGTTTCCGCAAATGGTTTTGCATTTCCTCGTGGCCATGGCTCTTGGCGCTTTTATGGGCCTTGAGCGAGAGATGATCGGCAAGGAAGCGGGCGTAAGAACAAGTATGCTCGTTGCTGGCGGCGCGGCTATTTTTGCGATTATCGGCATAAATCTACCCTACCTCGTTTCCGTTTCCCCGGAAAATTTGCCGGAAGTAATTGCCAGGAACAGCGGTTTTTTGAATGTGATTGCTAATATCGTGGTCGGCATCGGATTTTTGGGCGCTGGAGTCATCATTAAAACCAAAGAGCACGTGAAAGGCCTCACAACCGCGGCCACGATGTGGAGCACTGCGGCTGTGGGAACACTCGCTGGCTTGGGCCTTATCAAGTTTGCGGTTTTTTGCGCGATAATCATTTCTGGGCTGCTTTATCTTCTTACGAGAAAACGTATTTTAAAAAAATAAAAACTACCCCGCCCCTCCATTGGAGGGGCGGGGTTGGCAATTCATAAGCGGGATTCTGTTCCGCCAGCTGGCGGATAACGGCAATTTCTCTGGACCCTCGATTGCTCTCGGGTTCATGCGGCACCCCCCTCAATTTACCCAGGGCTTGTCCTGAGTCTGTCGAAGGATACGACCTTGCACTCGGTAAGGATTTAGCCGTTTCACCTCCGCCTTTTTATCCTTATAGCGGAGTTGGACCAACTAGCTTAGGATTGGGTCCTCCTTCGGCTTTCGCCTCAGGACGTCACTGTTCGCACCTCTAAGTTTTCACTCGACGGCTGTTAGCCGCTACTATTGTCCGGTTATTTACGTAATTCCTTACGTAAATAGCGCTGAACGAGTGTCCCGACTTTCCTCCCCGCTAGATAAATATCTAGCAAGGTAACCGTCTGAATTACCATTAGTAATTATACCACCACTATCGCTTTTTATCAAGCATATCGTTCACCAATTTATCGGCTCGTTTATTTTGCTCCCGCGGGATATGAAGAAAAATAACTTTCCCGAAATCCATCCTTGAATTCCAGGCTTGGAGAAAAAGCGGCTGGAGTTCCGGCTCTTTGATTTTATATTCGCCGTTTAATTGCTTCACGACTAGCTCCGAGTCCATCCGCACCTCAATCTCCGCTTCTTTGCACTTCTTTTTCCCAACAAGCTGTTTCACCTTTTTGAGTGCAAAAATAACCGCCTCGTACTCGGCCTGATTGTTGGTTTTCTCGCCGATGTATTCCCCGTATTCCCTTGTCCTGAGCAGGGTCGAAGGGTTTTCGATAATCACACCTATAGCCGCCGGTCCAGGATTTCTTCGTGCTCCACCGTCTGTATAGACAATTACTTTTGAAGCGTCAAAAAGTGGTTTTGATTTCATAGACTTATTCACCAATATATCTGAATCGCGGCACTTTTTTATCGCCAATTTCAGCTTCTTCTAAAAACATTTTGAGCGGCCGAACCCACAGCTCACCTTCACCGTAAAGCGCTCGATACACAACCAGGTCCTCCATTGTTTCGCTGTGTCGAGCAACACCAATTACTTCGTAGTGATTCCCTTTATAGTGTTCATATTTTCCTAGTTTCAACATATTGTTATTTCTATCTCTTAATTCTTTTCCACGGCAATTTCGTGCCTTCGGGCAAAATAAACCCAGCCGCGTTCTTGTGTCCCCCACCGCCGTAACGCTCGGCGATCTTTGCGACATCAATCTTGCCAGACGAACGGAGTGAAACGCGTATCGCGCCGCGCTGGGCAGCCCAAATGATAGCAAGCGTTCTCGAACGTTTAGCGAGTTCGTGTCCAATATCCGAAATGAAAACGGGAGAGTTCACCGCGTACGCACGATAGCCAGAAAACCGAACTAGTTCCGCGCCAGTCTCAATGATATCGCGCTGGATTCTTGACTGCGAAGCAAGCACCAGGCTGCCTTTCTCGGCATAGGCGCGCCGTGTTTTTGCGCTCTCAAATCCTCGTATAAGTTTGTCCCACACTTTAAAATCCTGTTCGTGCCAATCAAGAAACGCCATAAGCTCCCTGGTTTGTGGCAGCTTGAACCGCCAAAGATCGAAGTCTTCGACGTAGCGGAGAAACTGCGGCACCAGTCGGCCGAGATGAAAATACTTCCAAGCGAGCACGGCGCCGGAGTGCTTCAAATCAAATGAATGATCCCTAGTCCGCATGACGGCTTCTCGCGCCGTGACGTGGTGATCAATAGCCGTCACGCGCTTATTCTC
>CAYHEU010000054.1:0-5404 GCA_964355785.1 uncultured Candidatus Saccharibacteria bacterium
CCGTTTATTTTGAATTGACCCACTTCGCCTTTCACGATTTTCTCGGCGAGCTGGTTTAATGTGAGCTTTTGAGGAATTTCCGCAGGGCCGAGTACCGCGGAGAAAAGAAGCGAAACAAAAATAAGCGTGATAATTGCCCAGAAAACGTTTTTTGAAAAGTTCGACATGGTGTACTGAATACAGCGTAATTGTAGAGGGTATTTTTTTTGAAGTCAAAAAAAGGCCCCGGGGGACTCGATGGTTCTCGAGTCCCGCCAGGGCGGAAACGGTATTTGTGGTTCTTAGGAGATGTTCTCCTTGGGCTTCGCGCCACTCATGGCGTTCGTCTGGTTCGTCCCGAGCCGCTTGAATACTCCCTCGAGCAGGCGGAGCATGGCCCCGAAGTTGCCGGGGATCTTCTCGGGGTTCTTGGGCTGGAACTCTCTCGCGCTCTTCTCGAAGAACGCTTCGTGTTCCGGAAGGCAGGAGAGAAGCCGAACCTTCCCTTCGGGGCCGCGCTCGGCGAGGAAAGGCACGTAGTGGTGGACCATTCCGTTCGGGTCCTTCCAGTTCCGCACGAAGAGAGAGGTTGTCCCGTGAACGCCCCGGAAGAATTCCTCGGGCTTCAGGGTCTCCGCGCCCCTCATGAGCTCGATCGCTTCCTGCCGCTTCTCGTGCTCTTCCCGTCTCTCCTCGGCGCGCTTCTTCTCTTCCTCGAGTCGCAACTGCCGGTTAGATTCGAAGATCCAGGCCCGATGGAGCAGGGCGTGGAAGACGCCGACGAGCCGCCAGTCGTCCCGCTGCTTCGGGCAAGGACGCTCGTTCTTCACTGAAGCGACAGGGATCGCGATCTCGCTCTCCGCGATCTCGGCGAAGATCCGCTCGCAGCCGCCCACGGCCCTCATGGCCTGGACTTCGCCGTCCATGACTCGGATGCGGATCCAGCCGCCGCGGAAGTCACGCCCGCCGCGCGTTTCGTCCGGAACGAACGCGGAAGCCTCGCCGCCCTCCGTAAGGGCATCGAGATACGGCTTCGCGTCTTTCCGAAGTTGCTCGGCTTGGAACTCCTCGTTCCTTCTGTGATTCAGAGCCGCCTTCACGACCTTCTCCTGGAATTCCTTCATGAGCCCCTTTGAGCCCGGGAAGTTGGTCGTGAGATCTTTCCTTCCGACCCTCCCGTTCTCGCCGGTCACGGCGACGCGAACGATCTGCTCGTGCGGGGCGTTCGGCTTGGCCTCGGTGAAGAAACCGAGGGTGAGGGCCACGTCAGCGACAAACCTCGTGGCATCCCTATTCTCGGGGATGTGCTTCACGAGCGACTTCACGTAGGAGAGGATGAACCTTTCCTTCGCCTCGCCGCCTTTCGCGCTCGCGATGAATTTGCGGATCATCGCGTCGCTCTCGAGCACTTGCTCGAGGAGCAGGGAGCGGTTGCTCTCGCCGACGGAAGGCATCTCGCCGAAAACCTTCGCCATCCTCTCGGCGCTCTCCGTGATCATACTCGTGTTCCTCTCGACCCACGCCAAGATCTCCTTCATGGTCTGCTGGACCTTCTCAATCTCGCCGGCGGCCATGATGGGAGTTTCCCCGAGATCCTGGAGGTTGAGGTTGTGCGCGGCCGGGACATCCTTCGGAGCGATTTTCCTCTCGCCGAGAAGGGTTCCGAGCTTCTGCATGACAGGGTTGTGTGCCAGTGGCTGGTGCGCGAAGCGGCGCTCGGCATAGCGGTACGGGAGCTCGGGCGTGTTCCTGGAAGCGGATGGATCAGCCGGATTCTCTTTTTCGGCCATTGCGGCCTCCTCAATCAGAAAAAATGTAGATGACCCTTCGGAAACCCAACGTTTCCGTGGATCGGAACTTTCTGCATTATAAACAAAAAAAATTAGCCTGTCAAGTTACTGACAGGCCTATGATTTTACCCCTTAGAGGACGTATGGTTCGTTCAGGAATGTTTTTTGTACGGAGGCTCCGGCTGCGCTTCGCACCTTATCCATAGCTTCTTCTTCGCCGTGAACAAGGAAGACTTCTCTGGGCTCGAGGCGCTCGATCGTTTTCACCATCTCCGCCATGTCGAGGTGGGAGGAGATCTGATACTTCTTCACACTCGCGTTGAAGTGCAGGTTCTTGCCGCCGAAGTTCGCGTGCTGCCCCGGCTTCAGGTTTAGGATCTGATATCCGGGAGAACAGGGATCTTGGTAGGAAGTGATCCCGATCACGTGTGCGGGGTTTTCCGCCCATGCAACGGCGTACTGCAGAGATCTCCCCACGTTGAACATTCCGGCGGGAGCGATCATGACGAGCGGCTTTTCTCCCGTAAGCGCCTCGTTCCGTTCCTCATCGGTCTGGATGAAGTGCTCGGCGACGTTTCCCGGGAGTGCGCCGTGGCGAGAATAGATACTCGCCACATCGCAGGCAGTCCCGTCAAAGTAGACAGACCATCGGCGTGTGACGCCGTAGGCGTGGAGTATCCCGAAGATTTCCTGTGCCCGCGCGATGGAGAAGGCGCCGAGGAGAAATTTCCCGCCCCGTGCGAGGCACGATTCAACATCGCTTACGAACGCCTCTTCGAGCATTCTTCGCGGCTGGGAAACCTTCCCGCCGTTCGTCGCCTCGAGGATGAGGCAATCAAGCTCTCCGCCAATCTCCGCTTTTGTGAGTGGCGGAGCGCCGGGCACGGTATACTGGTTTTCGAAACTCATGTCGCCGCTTACGAAGATCGTGCGCGGCGTCGTCCCCGGAATTCTCACAAGGACGCTTACGGCGCCGAGGATATGCCCTGCGGGGAAAAACTGGAGCTCGAAACTCGGAAACGACATCCGCTCGTTCGGTTCTATCACCCGGACGCTTTCCTTCAGGGCGTTGATATCATCCTCGAGGAAGAGCGGAGGGCGTTTATCTCTCCGGGCGTTTCGGAGATTGTTTTTCCAGCTCCACATACTGATGTCGAGGGTTGCTCTCGTCATCATGATCGCGGCGTCCGGAAAACATTTCTTGAGATAAGGAAGCGCTCCCGAGTGATCCACGTGGGCGTGGGTTACGACAACCGCGAGCTTCTTCGCGTTGAGAATAAGCTCGTCGCTCGGGAGATAGTGCGCAACCGACGCGCGGAGGAGGTAGAGATCGTCCTTTTCGAAGAGTTTGCTGAAGTCGAATACAGGGAGGATCGGCCACTTCTCCGACCCAACGTCCATGTATTCGGTCGGTTCCTCTTCGACGAGGAGTATTCCACCCTCACTCTCTTTGAATTGGAGCGAGTGGTAGATGCCAAAATCGACGAGAAGTGTCCAGTCGTCGATCATGAGCGCATAGGCGCTGCCGCCGATTGCAGGTTTTTCCTTCTTCGGATCGAGCGCGCCGCCGAGGGCGATAAACTGAAGCATAAGAATCCGTCCTTTCCATATCGTTAAATTTCAACGTGCAGAGCTGAATTAGTTGTTTTGTGCAACAATACAGACCGCCGAGATAGTAAAATTTTTTTCTAGAAGTGTCAAGTTGCAACGATTGCAGGCACGAATTATAATGGAAAACCGATATTCATGGTGCCCATAGCTTAATGGTAAAGCCTCGCCCTGTGGAGGCGATCATGAGGGTTCGATTCCCTCTGGGCACCCAACAAAACAGAAGAGCCCTCATCGCGAGGGTTCTTCTGTTTTGCCGGAGATATTTTCTGGGGGGAATCGAACAAGCGGAGGGGGTCGGGGAACCACGATTGGTTCCCCGTGTAGGAATAAGCGAAGCGAGTTCAAAACCGAGGGTTTTGAAAAGCGAACGGAGTGAGCGCGTGAGCTTCCCTCTGGGCACCCTCTTAAAATTATCCACAATCGGGGAATTTGACACGCTTACTCTGTTTGCTAAAATAATATTGGTTCTTGAACAATCGAATTATTATCCGCATTGATAGAGACTGTCCGCACTCATATTCGCTGACCTAAAAAATCAGCAACCCCAAGAAGAGGGCTCCACGCGGATCCCTCTTTTCATTTTTTTACAGCCGCCATTCTTGATGTGTCCGTGGTATTATTACGGAAATGGAACTTGCGAAAGAATTAAAAAAGATCGTGAGCGGTGAGGTTTTGTCCGACGAAGAAAATTTGGCAAAATACAGCCGCGACGCAAGCTTGTTCGAAATACGTCCCGAAGTGGTTGTGTTTCCGGAAACCGCGGCGGACGTGAAGGCGCTTGTGAAGTACGTAACGAAGAATAAGAAAAAACATCCGAAACTTTCGCTTACTGCCCGCTCGGCGGGCACCGACATGACCGGCGGCCCGTTGAACGATTCGGTTATCCTTGATTTTACGAAGCACATGAATCGTGTAAAAGAGGTGGACGCCCAAGGGAAATACGCGGTAACGGAGCCGGGCGTGTACTATCGGGATTTTGAAAAAGAGACGTTGAAGCATAAGCTTCTTTTTCCCTCTTATCCGGCCTCCCGCGCCATCTGCGCCATGGGGGGAATCGTGGCAAACAACGCCGGTGGCGAGAAGACTCTTACATACGGAAAGACAGAGGATTATGTAGCTGCTTTGAAGGCCGTGCTCTACGATGGGAACGAGTATCTCTTTGGGCCGCTTTCGACCAACGAGTTAAACCGGAAATTGCGCCTCCGCGGCACGGAAGGAAACATCTATCGCAAGATCTATCGGCTGATCCGCGACAATTACAAACTTATCATGGCGGCGAAACCCGATGTTTCCAAGAACTCCGCGGGCTATTATCTTTGGAACGTCTACGATGTGAAGCGCGGAATATTTGATCTTACGAAGCTCTTCACGGGTTCGCAGGGGACGCTCGGCATCATCACGGAGGTCTCTTTCCGCCTCGTGCGCCCTAAGGAACACTCCACTCTCCTTGTAATATTTCTCAAAGAACTTTCTCTGCTTGCGGGGATTGTGGAACGGGTGCTTGCGTACAAACCGGAGAGCTTTGAATCCTATGATGACCACACGATGAAAATCGCGGTGAGATTCCTGCCAGATTTTTTGAAGCTTATGGGCGCAAAAAATATGCTCTCTCTCGCATGGCAATTCCTCCCTGAGATCGGGATGATTATAACTGGCGGCGTGCCAAAACTTATACTCGAGGCGGAGTTCACCGGCGACTCCGAAGAAGAGGTGTACCGCAAAGCATACGCGGCGCAGGCGGGCTTAAAAGGGTTGGGAGTGCGGACGCGGGTTACAAAGAGCGACTGGGAGGAGGAAAAGTATTGGACGGTGCGGCGCGAGAGCTTCAATCTCTTGCGTCACCACGTCCACGGCAAGCGCACCGCCCCCTTTATTGACGACCTCGTGGTGCGGCCGGAGCGGTTGCCGGAGTTCCTCCCGCGCCTCACAAAAATTATGAACGAATACAACTTGATTTATACCATCGCAGGACACATCGGAGACGGCAATTTCAATATCATACCATTAATGGACATGACCGCCCC
>CAYHEU010000055.1:0-5396 GCA_964355785.1 uncultured Candidatus Saccharibacteria bacterium
AGTATATTTATCCTGGCAAACCCCCAGTTTCGGCTTGAATCCGCTGTCGGCCTGGCCTTGGGATTTTTTGGCCTCCTGCGATTTTATGGTCTCTTGAAAGACCAGAAGTTCCGTGCCTGCAATGGCGCCAAAGACATTATTGCTGGGTTTCGCGCTTGCCCCGAAGGCCACCCACCCGCCCTCCCTGAAATCTTGGTTGAATTTTGCGACGTTTATCTTGAGGTCGTCGAGCGTACAGTCAACCGGCGTCTCCAAACTTGGTATGGGTTTTAGAGACAGCGCTACGAGCGCTCCGAAGGACTGACACAATTTCGGATAGATTTTCTGGATCGCATAGCCCGCCGCCTGATTCGCGGTGTTCGTGAGAAACTCTCTCCAGTTCGTAACGAACGAGGGTTTTCCTCCTCCCTGCACCCAATTTACGATTTGTTGCGACAAACGATGGATGAGCTGGGTCTTGACAATCTCCGTCACGATCCTCCGCTGCCACTCTTCAAGAGTCTGATACCATTTCTTTAGGCGGTCCAGAAAGGTATAAGGAGAGGTGGGTGGGCTGTCCACGGGAACATTCGTGCCTTGCGCAACAGCGACTTTTGTCCCGAAGATTTTTTGGACGAATGAAAGGGATTTTGTTTCTACTTGAAGATTCCGCGCGAGCACCTCGACCTCCTTCGCTTCTTTTTCAAAATTTTGAAAATCTCGCGAGAAGATCTCGTTCGCCACTTGTGTCGCTACAAGGGTTTTGAGTGGGTCTAATTTGTAATCACCAACGGTTTCAAAAATTTTTTGGGAGTTTCCGACGAGCGCGAGATAGCTCTTGTGGAAATTCTTGAGTTCTTCGGGAACGGGAAGCGGCTTTGTTTTTTGAAAACTCTCTTCAAGCACAAGCGCGGTTGCCGAGAGCGCCGCGAATCCCGGGTCTTGCTCCGTGAGGTTCTTGAACTCGTCGCTCCCCAATGTTTCCGCAGATATCTTATTGAACGCCGTAAGGTACGCCGCAAGCTCGGCCTTCCCGTAGGTTCTAAGGATCCTGAGTTCCCCATCTCTTATTTTAGAGGCGGGAAGGTCAAGCTTAACTTTCGCGATGTTTGCGCTGATGATCGTGTCGAGGTCTTTCTGGCTTGGCGGGAGAATCCCGGTCGTTCCTCCGAGATCCGTTGGGCCTTCCGGGTTCGTTGCGACGATCTTCTGTGCAAGGGCGTCGGTAAGGACATCAGTGAGGTTTGAGGGGTTGGTTGGGCGCGCCGTAGCGGCATCGTCAAATACGGGGAGAGGAATGAGCGTTTTAGGGATCGGTTCAATAATGGCGTTTTTTGGGATCCCGGCGACTTGGTTTTTTGCGTTCAGGACGCCTTCTGTGTCCGACGGAGAAGAGAGGGTTTCTTTGAAGCCCGAGAACAAGAACACCGTAGAGCTTGTGATGGTCGACAGCGCCAAGAAACCCGTGATCAATCTTTTGATGCTAGAAGGACTCACCCGGTTAATACACCCGCGACGGCAATTTCTTTTTCGCTCGTCGCAGGATCATGTATTTGGGACCTTTTCTGGAAACATTGTGTGTAAGAATTTGAAACATTAAATAATTGCGCGAATGTAGTCGCTGGTATACCCCGTAGGAAATTAAATATTTTTCGTCAATGTTAGTTCTGACTTTGAAGTAAATAATGTCATTTTATGTCTGATATTTTTCACCCTTGGCTCAAAAATATTTTATATTTTCTCGCCATTTCCTATGGGGTATATTACTTTGCCCATAAGACAAGTGGATGAATCCACTTTCTTAATTATAGATGATTCGCGTCAAGAAATTAACGAGATATCCACACCTTGGCAGGGAAGCAAAAACGAAGTTATTCTCGGAAACTCGACGCAATGCGCAGAATATCCTCCACGGATAAATTTTGGGGACGAATGTCTCCGCGCAACCCTATTTTTTTGAGCGTATCGAGAACAAGATTTTTTTCTTTTTTGTAGCCCGACCTAAGATTGTTCGAGATTGTTTTCCTCGGCTGCTGGAAAATTATTCTTACCGCCCGATAGTACTCCTCCCCCGCTATCCCCTTGCGTTCGCCGCGCGTTTCGAGTTTTACGATCGCGGAATCAACGCGCGGCGGAGGGGAAAAATTTTCCCTGGGCACGGTCCGAAGCATTTTTATCTCGGCCCAGAACTGGACGGATGCCGCAAAGCGGTTCATCTGGTGTGGCTCTCTAACGAGCCGTTCGGCAACTTCCTTCTGAACCATAAAAACACAGCGCAAGGGTTTTTTTTCGAGTTCTCCCAAGACTCGGAAGAGGTAGCCGGTGATGTAGTATGGTATGTTGCCAACCAGCTTATAGGACTCTCCGCCAAAGGCGGATCCCTGCCCGTCCGGCAGGCGGGCGCCTCGGGCGGAAGAACTTGGAACATAGGACTTAGGAATTGACGGTATGAACTTTATAGCGTCGGCGTGAACGATCTGGACATTTTCTTTTAAATCCTGGATCCTAAGTTCCAACGCTTTTGCGAGCCCCAGATCTTTTTCGATTGCGATTACTCGGCAACCAGTTCGCGCGCAAACACCCGCGAGCGGGAGAGTGAGTTCTCCGTGGCCGGATCCGATTTCGATTATCACTTCGCCTTTCTGCGGATCAATCGCGGCGATAATTTTTTTTATCACCGCGCGATTCGTGAGAAAGTGTTGTGCAAGTTTTTTTCTCATGTTGACTTTAATTGGAAAACGGAAAATAACAGATTCGAGCATCAAACGGTTCTCGGCGAAAAGGAGAAACGCTTCGTGATTTTACATTATCATTCTCTATTGGGGTGACGACTACTCCTTACTCGCTACTTTCTACTCTCTTATAAAAACTTAGTCGAGAGTGATGTGCCGCTCCTCGCTCTCGGAAAATTGATTTTCTTCGGAAACTAAACTTTCGAATGCGGAGAGCTCCGCCGGAATCTCGGAGATGAAACGGGACGGAAGATCGTAGAAACTTATCGCGAGAGATTTTTTTGCGCGCGTCATCGCGACGTACATAAGGCGCCGTTCCTCTTCGAGTCTCTCGTCTTCCTCCATTGATTTCGCGTGCGGAAGAAGTCCTTCGCATACACCCGCGATATAAACGTGGTCGAATTCAAGACCTTTCGCAAGATGAATCGTCATAAGTCTTACGGGAGAAATATCCTCCCCTTCTTTTTGTCTCCGCCCTAATTCATCATTTGCCTGAAGAAGCGAAATCTGCTCTAAAAACGGCTCTAAATCAGCAAAATTCGAGGCAAATTCTATAAGGCTTCCCACGTTTTCTTGCCGCTCGGATGCATTTATGAAATTCTTTTTGAGGTGCGCGAAATAGTCGGTCGCACGGAGGAAAATTTCGATGAGGCCGGTCGGCGCGAGATTTTTCTCGTCGCCAATTTCGCCCGCGAATCTTAGGAAATCGCGCTTGGAAAAGTTTTTTAGGAGACGCTCGCGACTTAAGCCATCCTTGGGGTTAAACGCGTAGCGGAGCCCCGCGAGAACATCTTTCACTTCGCGGCGCTCGTAAAATTTGAGCCCGCCGAAGACCCGGTACGGAATTTCGCTCATGATGAGCGCCTGCTCGATCGGGCGCGATTGCGCGTTCGTCCGGTAGAGAATTGCAATTTCCGGACGATGACTATGGCCAAGATTTTTATCTCCTCTTTTTTTGTTGTCGTCATAATCACGAGTCGTCGTTTTTATTTCCGAAGCGAGCCACTCCGCCTCCTCATCATCGTTCGCGGCCTCAAGAATTCTCACGGCTTCACCCGCGGGATTTTTTGTCCAGAGCGTCTTGTTCTGCCAAGCGTCGGCGCGGCGCTGATTGTTTTGAATCACTGCGGAGGCGGCGGCAATGATCGATCCGGTCGAGCGATAATTCTCTTCGAGGAGGATTGTCTGCGCGGACGGCCAATCTTTTTCGAAATTCAGAAAAATCTCAATGTTCGAACCGCGCCAGCCGTAAATCATCTGCTGGTCGTCCCCCACCACGCTCAAACTTCCCTCGTGCGGAGAGAAACTTCCTGCAAGAAGCTGCACGAGCTCGTACTGCACGTTGTTCAGATCCTGATATTCGTCGATCAGGAGGTGCCGAAATTTTTCTCGATACTTCTTAAGCACGAGAGGATGTTTTTTGAAGACGCGAAGAACCTTGTAGAGAAGATCGTCGAAATCGAAGGCGTTCATCTCCTCAAGCTTGTTTTCATAACGCGCGAATATGCGAAGTGCGAGTCCGTCGCTCGGGCGACTTGAGTTCTTGAGCGCCGTGAGGGTGCACGATCCGTTTTTTATCTCCGAGATCTTGTTTGCAAAATGCGCAGGTCCGATATCGCTCTTTCTCTCCTCGATCGTTTTCACAATTTTTTTGACGAGCTGGAACGAATCGTGGTCGTCGAAGATCACAAAGTTTTTTGATCGCCCGACAAAATCCGCTTCGTTTCGGAGGATGCGCGCGCCAAGCGAGTGAAACGTGCCGATAAAAGGACTCTTCTCTCGTATGGCGCTAAACCCGGTTGCATCATTCCGACCCCTCTCGAGCCCTCGGACAGAGGGACTCGCATATGCGAGAACCCGTTCGGCCATCTCGCGGGCAGCTTTGTTTGTGAAGGTGATTGCGCAAATACTTCCCGGAAGGACCCCGCGCTCAAGGAGCGAGAGGAGGCGGCTCATGAGCGTTCTTGTCTTTCCGGTTCCTGCTCCCGCTACTATTAATAAAGGATTTGTGGGCGCGTGAGCAGCTTTTTGCTGCTCTGGATTGAGTTCTAGAGGCATTATGGTATACTTCTTTCTATTAGTATTAATAGCATTCTAATTCAACTAAAGAATGATAAAAAGCCACTAGGAATGGCTGTTTTTTTGGCATTTTTCCTCATGCTCGCGAATTTCTTGGTTCTCGAGAGCGCTTCCGGGGAAAGGGGTATTTTGGGAGGTCCCTTGAAGGAAGTTTCTGATAAGGAAATCCTCGGAGAAGGGCTTATTTCTGTTTCTCTGGGAAGGGTTCCGGAAGCGAACGTCGATTACGACATGCTGTCGGAGGCCGTCGCCGCAGGAGAGAAAAACGATTCAGAGCTTCCTTTCCCGGCAAGTCTTCAGGACGAAGGAAAACCGCTTGGATCCCCCGTGGGTCAGGTTGGGATCATTACCTATAACGTAAAGAAAGGCGATACGCTCTCGAGGATCGCCACTGATTTCGGGATATCGGTACAGACAATTACCGCTGCAAATCCATCGCTTAGGGCAAACGCTCTCCAGATCGGGAAAGAACTCAATTATTCCGTATTGCCAACGAAAGAATTTTTGTATCGTCTGCGCATGCGCGACAAATTCATCCGCGACATTTTGGATTATCCCCACGAAAAAATTTTGAATAAGTTGGATATATAGGGCAGTTAGTTTAAT
>CAYHEU010000056.1:0-5234 GCA_964355785.1 uncultured Candidatus Saccharibacteria bacterium
GATTCTATTCGGTCAAAAGAAAACAAATTACCGCCCCGCGCTGCGGGGCGGTATCGTGAAGGTAATCCCTCAACAAACTCGGGTCGTTCGACTCTGAGAGCTTCAGACTCGAAGAGATATTTTCGTCTTTCGTTATTTCTTTGACAACCTCGTCCCTCTAAGCGGGACGAGGTATTGTGGGCGAAAATAAAAACCCCGCTCGGGAGGCGAGGTTTGACGAGATGAAATCTAAACTACTCTATTTTTGTAATCTGGTAAGCCACTTCTCCTCCGGGAGTCTTCACTGTCACGCTGTCCCCAACTTTGTGTCCAAGAAATGCTCGGCCAAGCGGAGACTCGTTTGAAATCTTACCTTCTTCCGGACTTGTCTCGTTTGAACCGACGATCTGGTAGCGGAAGAGATTGTTTTCTTTCTTTACCGTGACCGCCGAGCCCACGGAGACTTTATCTCCGCCTTCTGTTTTTTTGATCACCACGGCTCGCTTGAAAAGCTCTTCGAGCTCAAAAATCCTCTGCTCAACCCGGCTCTGCTCATCCCGCGCTTCGCTGTATTCCGAATTCTCGGAAAGATCGCCGTACTCTTTCGCATGCTTCAAGCGTTCAGCAACTTCAATGCGCTTTTGGGTCCGGAGCCGTTCAAGCTCGTCTTTTAGTTCTTGCAACCGCTCTTTCGAGAGATAATACTTATCCATGGGATTCATGATTTCTTGGTTTATAACTCTTTTCGAACGTGGTGAGCCACCAACGAATTCTAAAAGTTTCGAGCAAAGTTTGCAAACGGTGGCGCCGCCTTACCGCAGACTCCCTCTCTGCCCATGCAATCGGCACCTCTTTCATTCGGTAGCCAAATTTCTGCGCAAGCGCGAGCGCCTCGACGTCAAACGCCCAACCGGAGGCCTTGATTACGCTGAAAATTCTCTCTGCGGCGTCTTCTGAAAATGCCTTGAATCCGCACTGCGTATCCCGTATTCCCGGAGTGACCAGTGCTCGGATCACGAGGTTCTCGATCCTCTCCGCGAAACGCCGCGGAAGCGATTGCGGGTGATTCAACCTGCTTTCTTTAAGCGCGCGAGAAGCAATCACAACTTCACACCCCTCTTTGAAGTAAGGGAGTATGCGTTCAAAATGATCAATCGAAATCGAACCGTCAGCATCGGTAAAAAGACGTATCTTCCCTCGGGTAAGAAGCATTCCTTTTTTGACCGCAGCTCCTTTCCCTGCGTTCGTTTCATTTTCAACCAATTTCAAGTTCTTCACGGCGCCGCTCATTCTTCTCACGATCTCCGCGGTTTTATCGGTCGAACCGTCGTTTACCACCAAGATCTCCGAGGCGTACTCCGCCTCATTCAAGTAGCGATCGATATCAAGAAGCGTAAGCGGGAGACGCTCCGCTTCGTTATGCGCGGGTACGATTACAGAAAGGAAAGGTTGAATCATAAAGTGAGGTTACAGAACTTAGGATTTAGAATATAGGGAAGGCTCTCAAGCAAAGCTGTTTGAACGGATCAGTCCTCCTAAATCCTAACTCCTAAATTCTAAACCCTAGTCAAAATTCTCGGACCGTTTTTCGTAATTGCGACGGTGTGCTCAAAATGAGCCGAAAGCGAGCCATCAGCGGTTCCAAAACTCCCGTCCGGGAGGGATTTTATTTTGTTCGTTCCCACGGCGACCATCGGCTCTATGGCGAATACCATTCCTTCGCGCAGCTCTTCGCCCTTCCCCGGCTTCCCGAAGTTGTAGACAGAAAGCCCTTCATGAAGCTCTTTTCCGATTTCGTGGCCACTCAAGGAATTGGCAACCGAGAACCCCTCACTAGTAACCGTCTTCTGAATCGCCCACCCGATATCGCCAAGCGTATTTCCGGAAACCGCCTCGGCAATCCCGCGATCGAGCGCTTTCTTCGTAACGGCAATGAGTTTTTTTCCAGATTCATGGATACTCCCGACGGGGACTGTGAGCGCAGCGTCAAGATAAAAATCTTTGTACACGAGCCCCAAGTCAAGTTTTAAAAGATCCCCTTCTTGAAGCTTTTTCCCCGAAGGCAAGCCGTGAACAATCACGTCATTCAGCGAAACACAAATCGCGGCGGGAAAGGGGTCTTTGGAACCGGGAGGGACGTATCCCAAGAAAGCCGGCTTTGCGTTCGCTTGCTTAATAAGCTCACGGCTGCGGCTGTCGAAATAATTAGTGGGAATCCCGGGGAGAACCTCGGATGCCAAAGTTTCAAGAATTTCGGCAAGCCGTCGGCCTCCCTCGGCCATAATTTCAATCTCGGCCTCCGATTTTCGCATTAATCTTTTGAAAAACCTTAAACGGAGCGGTGGTGCCATCGACGAACGTAACGCGGTAACCGCGCTCCCTCAACAATCCCACGATAGGCTCCGTGCGCTCGCGGTATTCCTTGAGACGAATCCTGATAGTCGCGGGATTATCAAGCGTCCTTTTATAAAAAGACCCTCCGCAGACAGGACAGTATTTCGGTTTTACCTTCGGATAATATGCAGTAAGAAGCGGGCTGCCGCAGACCGAACAAATAAGACGACTGCTGTTCCGCTTTACCGACACGGCGTCGGGGACCCTAAGCACAAACACAAAAATATTTTTTCTCCCGTAGAGTTTGTCGAGTACCGGGAGGAGACCTCTTGCCTCAAACATCGTGCGCGGGGAGCCGCTAAAGACCACGCCGAGGCTTGCTTTTGCGATTCTTTTCACCTCCTCACTTACCACCCTCAAAACCCAGCTTGGGGTCAGAAGTTTTCCGGTATCAAAAAGGCGCCGCTCGCGCTTCATGAGCTTCTCTCTTTGCCGTTTCGGATCGTGCACAACCGCTTCAAAAAACCTTCCCGTGTCGAAATGAATCAAACCAAACTTGTCTGCCGTAAAGCGCGCCTGCGTACCTTTCCCGCTTCCCGGAGGACCGTACACCACGACTGCGATTTTTCTCATTCTCAAAGTGTAACACCGCCTACAGTGTCTGTCGAAAACACCTTAAATTTCCAAATGCGGAAGTAACCTTCCTTGCGGTAACTCGCGGAGGCATTTCGAGCTCGGTGTCACGCCTTAGCGGGACTCGAAATGCCGAGCGCGTAGGATGGCTTTCGCCGCTGGAGCGAAAGCACATCCGGTACCGCAAGGAAGGTTACTGAAGCCCCTCGTACTCGCGAACGGTAAGTTGCGAGTCAATCTGGCGCATCGTCTCAAGCGCCACCGCGACGACGATAAGAAGCGCGGTACCGCTTACCGTAAGAACCGGAATGCCCGTGATCTGCTGAATGACGATCGGGAGAATCGCGATGAATCCCAGAAACGCGGCCCCGAAAAATGTAAGACGCCTGATTGTATGCCCAAGAAATTCGCTCGTCGCATCGCCGGGGCGGATACCGGGGACGAACCCCCCGTTTCGCTGGAGGTTCTTCGAAATTTCCTTCGGATCGAACGTGATCGAGGTATAGAAATACGTAAAGATGAAAACGAGAAGGAAGTAAATCGTGCCGTAGATAAGCTGATTATTCAAAAAACTCGAAACGATACTGTTCACCGCAAGCGAAAGATTCGTGGAAAAAATGGAGAGTACCTGCGCCAAGAAATTCGGGAAAAGAAGAACTGAAATTGCGAAAATCAGGGGAATCATACCCGCCTGATTCACCTTGAGAGGGAGGTAGCTCGAAACACCTCCGTACATTTTCATCCCGCGAACGCGCCGCGCATATGTAACGGGCACTTTTCTTTCACCTTCGTTCAAATACACGACGCCCGCAATCAGAAGCACCCCAATCACGAGAAAACCGAGGTATGTCGGTAAGTCTTTCGGCGTGTAGGAAACGATTGCAAGACGCACGGTATTCGGGAGATCGCTCACAATGCCCGCCAAGATGATAAGCGAGATGCCGTTTCCGATCTTCCGCTCGGTGATGAGTTCCCCAAGCCAAAGAGTAATCATCGATCCGGCGGTAATCACAAGCACGTTTCTCAACATACTGAATACATCCGGACGATCGATCACTTGCTGGGAAACGAGGAGCGAAAGAAATCCGTACGCCTGAAGCGCAGCGAGAGGAACAGTAAGAAGCCGTGAATACTGGTTGAACTTTGCCTGGCCGCGGGCTCCCTGCTCATAGTAGAGTTCCTTGAATTTCGGAAAGATAATCATCATGAGCTGCATGATAATGGTCGCCGTAATGTAGGGGCCGACCCCAAGCATTGCGAGCGATAAATTAGAAAGGCCGCCTCCAGAAAAAATGTTCAAAAAACCGAAGAATTGGTTCGTTTCAAAAAATTCCTGAAGCTTGAGAACGTCAACGCCGGGAATCGGAATTGCCGCGAGCAGGCGGAATGCGACGAGAAGTCCCGCCACAACAAGGATTTTGTTCCTCAAGTCCTTTATTCGAAATATTTGAAGAAATCGGTTCATGCCAATGTTGTCTACATTTCCGAGCTCAACGGTGGCGGAGGAAATGTAGCCACAACATTGAGCACCGAGCACATAAATTTATTGGCTCGTTCACCTTGAACAACTTCTATATTACAAACTGTTATTGTGATTTTCATTGGTTATCTTCCGTAAAATTTATGTGCTCGGTAATGTTTGATAGTGAAAAATTCTGCGCCTTTGGCTTGAATTTTTCAATCAAGCCATTACTTTTCCTCCTGCTTTCTCAATCTTTATTTTAGCACTTTGGGAAACTTTAATTCCTTTGACTACGATCGGCTTCAGAATTTCCCCTGTTCCCAAAATTTTCGGCTCGCGTCTGCTTCTCGAGTTCCAAAAACCGGCTTTCTCAAGCGCCGCTTTGTCAACGACGCCCTCGAATTTCTTGAAGAGGCCGAGGTTTATTGGAAACGACTTCGGGCCATGCGGCCGATTTCTAAACCCTCGCCGCTTGGGAAGACGCAAAATAATGTCGCGCTCTGCTGGCCGCATACGGTGCCCCGCCCGGGACTTCTGACCCTTCTGCCCCCGCCCGGAAGTAGTACCCCGTTTTCCTCCCCTTCCAACTCTCTTCCGCGCTCGAGCCGTTCTTTGAGATCGTATGGTGTGAAGCTGCATTCTAAATTATGCGCTGTTGCGTAGCTTATTTCCTGACCTTTTCATCTTCTTTCTTTAATTTCTTTAGCGCTTCGATCGTTGCCATCGCGTTCGTAAGAGGATTCGTTGTCCTCCCTAAACATTTTGCTGTGGCATCTTTCACGCCGGCAAGATTCAACACAAACCTCACAGAACCTCCGGCGCGCAA
>CAYHEU010000057.1:0-5148 GCA_964355785.1 uncultured Candidatus Saccharibacteria bacterium
CTTTTCCTAGGTGGTGCCCTCAGCAGGAACCCCACATAAATCCTAACGGATTAAACGGGGCAAGTCGAACCTAATTCCCGTATATGTGCCTAAGCTACTAGTGCCTTCGGCCCGACTTGAACGGGCAACCTTCTCCTTCGGAGGGAGACGCTCTATCCAGTTGAGCTACGAAGGCAATTCTTATGCAACGCTATTGTAATACGAAATAATATACTTCGTAAACCGCGGCGGCGGCAAAGACAAACGCCAAAAGATTCACGACTGCCCGCTTGCGCGCGGTCATCGGAAGCGCTCTGCGGCTCACGAGGATGATAAGAAGGTATTGGAGACCCAGAAACACTCCGCCCGCAAGACCGAGAATTTTGAGAAAATCACGGACTCCAAGGAGCACAAGCGCCGGCGGAACGAAGAAAACAAACGCGGTGCCGAGGGCACTTGGCCATCCCAGATCTTTCTCGAGTGAATTCTTGATTTCAAGGCCGATCGGCACGTACGAGGTCCAGATTGCGAAAAGCCCGAGAAGGACGACTGCGGTGATTTTCCAAAACGGCCAACCGAGAAGCCCGGAAATCGTATCAACGGTAATCGTCGCACCCGACCCGAAAACGGCTACCGTGAATGCAAGATAGAAAAGCGCGGCAAGCGTTGTTCCCAGAGTCATAGCACTCCTGCCACGGGAGGAATCTCTCGCTGATTTCCGTTCGTATTCGAAAATCGGCTCCACCGCGGTCCAGCCGGTGAGCGAGAAGATAAGAGCGCCGAACGGCAGAAACAGATTTTGAAAATCTACGGTCGGCGCGAGAGAGAAAATTTTTAGGAAATCCGACGTCGTGAGGAAGATGGTAAGAATAACGAGAAGCATGAGAATTCCTCCGAGAAGTTCCGAAAAAACGAAACGCGTGAGCTTCAAAAGGATAGGGAGAGAGGCAACGATCCAAAAAATGACTGGACCCCAACTCCCAAGAGCGGGGAAAATCAATCCCATAAAGCGCTCAACGATAATGAGATAGATCACGAGCGCGAGCGTAAGACCGCCGAGGACGACAACGAGCGAGAGACGGTACGGAATCTTCCCAAAATAAATTTTTACGAGGCCGAGAAGTCTTTTCTTCTCACCAAATTTCTCGAGAGTTTCCCAGTAAAGGTTGTGCGCCACAATGACAAAGCCAGCAAGGACGACTAAATAAAAAAAGCCCGTAAACCATCCGGCTTTTTGAAATACGTAGGGCAAGGAGAACATTCCCGCGCCCACCGTTGTCGCGGCCATGAGTCCAGCGGACCAGAGAATATTTTTGATTTTAACCATTATCACCAACAACTCCCCTCAAAACGTAGCGAAGTTTCCTTCCGCGAACCGTAAGCGGAGCCGAGATAAAAATTACTGAACGGAGCGCACCTGCCTGCCGTCAGGCAGGGATTTTTTGGCGTATAAATCAGATGGTCGGAAAATCCTGATCCGCCAGCCGGCGGAGAAGGAGCAAACAGGAACCGTCTGATTTGTCCAAAAAATCAAGCGGAGTGAATATAATTTTCCGAGGGGGAGCGGGTTCGCAAAGGAAACTCGCTACGCCAAATACACTTCGTCGCCCTCCCTTACTTTCCCGCTCACTTTTATGCCGACCTCTTGTCCCTTCTTCGCTTTCTCGATTGCCTGGTGCTCATACTGCATCGAGCTTACCGTCTCCTCAAAATCAGTTGTCGCGCCCTTGAATTTTACGGTTGCGCCAACCTCAACTGGCTGACTGAACTTCACAATCGCCACGCTCAAATTTCCGTAGAAGTGAGTGACCACACCGACAGGTTTTGGTTCGGCAGATTTTTTTGCCATTGCGATAGAGTTCTCGCGACCTTTGCGACTACCCTCTTTCTTGAGCTTGTATCAGCGCTATCACGTTGTCAAGCAACTTCTCTGGGTTGCTTTCAAAAACAACGTTCCCGGGACCACGGTGGGCTTTTGTGATGATTTCATGAAGAAAATCAGCCATCCCGCCGGTGCCGGTCAAAACTCCCTGCGGCTTCTTATCTTCAAAACCAGTGGTAAACTCGCTAAGCGTTCCCATCCGTCCGCAAATAGTGATAATCGCGTCGGCGGCCCTTGTTAAAAGCAAATTGCGCCCGGCATAATCAAATCCGGTGTAAATAATAAGGTCGTGGTAATCCAGAGGCAGGTGATAGGTATTCAAATGACTCGTCTTTGAGACAGCCGGAGAAAAACCGATCACAATGCCTCCGGCTTCTTTCGCGCCCTTGGCCGACCAGTAGGGCAATCCCGTGGTCGCGCCGGTGACAAGGATCATGTTGTGCTCGGCGATAAGCCGACCGAGCTCTTCTGCTTTCTCTTGCGCGTTCGGAGCGCAATGTCCAGTCTCCGCAGCGCCGGATACGCAAATCTTATACTTCAGATGATAAATATCGTCTCCGTGAGAAAAATTATTCGCTTTGGTAGACTTTTTAGGCATGCCAATGTCGTTAGAATTTACGAGCTCAGTGCGAAGTAAATTTTACTACGACACTGAGTCAAAGCACTTAGTATCTGACTAAGTGCTCGATCGCGCACATAGGAATTATACTATGTGCGCTGACACCGAGCACATAACGCCTTATGCGCTCGGTAAGGTTTGGTACTGAAAAATTCTACTCCGCCAATTGGCGGATTGCAATTTTTCAACCAAGCCCTTATAGCACAACTTCTTCGCCTGCTTCGGGCATTACCGCCGTAACCGCAAGCTCATCCTCGATTTTCCGCTTGAGCGCGAGTTCCGACTCCTCCTCCCCTTGCACGACGAACACTTTTGTGAGCGTCTGCCGCATCGGCCGGAGCCACTCGAGGAGCCGAGGCTGGTCCGCATGCGCCGAATAGCCGCCTATCGCCATAACCCTTGATCGCACGGGAACTTTTTCTCCGTAGATCGTGACGGTCTTTGCGCCCTCAAGAATCTGCCGCCCAAGTGAGCCCTTCGCTTGGAACCCGATAAACAAAATCATGCTCTTCGGATCGGGGAGATAGTTCAGTTCGTGGTGGAGAATCCTCCCTCCCTGGGACATTCCCGAACCGGCGACAATGACTTTTGGCGGGGGAACAGCCATAATTTCTTTTGACTGTTCGGTTGTGAGCGTGAGCCGAAGGCCCGGGAAATTCAGGATGTCGTCGCCAGATTTGATTTGCTGATACGTTTCCTTATTGAATTCATGTTCGTATTTCTTATATACGCTCGTGATCCTGATCGCGAGGGGGCTATCGATAAATATCGGAATTCTCGGCACACGGCCGTGCTCTATAAGCTCATTCAGGTGGTAAAGAAGTTCCTGCGTGCGCTCCATTGCAAATGCGGGGATAAGAAGCGCCCCCCCGGACTTCACGGTATCCTCGATCGCATCTTCGAGATGTTCCTTCCGTTCGTCGATTCCTTCGTGCACGCGATCGCCGTAGGTCGACTCAATGAGACAATAATCGGCGGCGTTGATCGTCTCGGTCGCCTGAATGATGGGGGCGGGGTAATTTCCAAGATCTCCAGAGAATACGATTCTTTTCCCCTCCGCTTCGACAAGTATGATCGCCGATCCCAAAATATGGCCGGCGTTATAGAACGTAACGCGAAACGGACCTACCTCAAACGGCGTGTGGTACTCGATTTTTTTCCATATCTTCATCACGTCGCTCACGTCCGCAACCGAATAGAGCAACGCCTTTCTCTCGCGTTCGGCTTCCTTCGCCAATATGTGCTCGGAGTCCAGTAAAAGAAACTCGGAAAAATCTTTGGTTGCGGGCGTTGAATAGACCGTGCCGCGGAAACCATTGTTAAAAAGCTTGGGGATTCGCCCGATGTGATCGATATGCGAATGCGTCACGAGGACCGCCTCGATCCCCTTGGGGTCGTAGGGGAAGGGTTCGAAATTCTGCCGCTCCGCGAAGTGGCTTCCCTGATTCAAACCGCAGTCCACAAGGATTTTATGCCCGCCGGATTCAAGGAGATAATTCGCTCCGGTCACTGTCTTCGCCCCGCCGTAGAAATGGAGTTTCATAATATCATTCAACTTTACCATACCAGCCGTGAACACAGAAAGAGCGTGGCTTTGCGGGTTATTGACAAAATAGAATTTATATGTTAGCATTCCCTTCAGATCATCCAACTCTAGGGAGAGCGTATGAAAAAACCGAAGCTTACGGAGTGCTTCCATTGCAAGACCCCGATCCACGACGATGGAACGGACACCTGTCCGAACTGCGGAGAACACCCGTTCCAGGCGATTCCGCCAGAACCTACGGAGATCGTCACCATGATCCCCGAAGAAGAACTCGTGGACGTGAACAGCGCTTAATAAGAGAGGGGGTTTCGTGAAGAAAATCTTCGCAGAAGCAACAACGTTGTTCTTCCTCGCCTACGTCGGGATGACCACGCTCCTCGCCTTCTCTAATCCGATCCCCTACCAGCCAGGCTGGCACTTCTTCTGGAAGTGGATCTGGATCGCCCGTGGGCTCCCCTAAGGAGCCCTTTTTTTTCTACGAAACTTTGACAGGGGAATTTTCTCTGTGCTACAACATTGAAGGACCTTTTACAGCATAGGAGCTGAGGCGAACTTTCTTTTGGAGAAAAACGTATGATTTTCGATCCCAGCGCTGCGGCAGTACCAGGATCAGGAATTTTCGGCCTCCCCTGCACGATCGAAGAGAGCAAGGTTGTAATTATCCCTGTTCCTTTCGAAGCGACGACGTCCTACCGCAAGGGGACCGCAAAAGCCCCGGAGGCGATTCTCGTGGCGAGTCACCAAGTGGATCTCGACGACCATGAAGTCGGGAGACCTTACGAAGCGGGAATCGCGATGCTTCCGATCCCCGCCCACGTGCGCGGCTGGCACGACGAAGCACGCCCCGACGCCGAGCGCGTGCTCGCGGTCGGTGGCGTCATCGAGGGCGACCATGCCCTCGCCGAGAGCCTCGCGCGCGTGAACGCCGCCGGCGAGCGCGTCAACGAGTGGGTGCACGAGGCGGCGGCCGCATGGATCGCCCGAGGCAAGCTCGTCGCGCTCGTCGGCGGCGATCACTCGACGCCGTTCGGGGCGATCCAAGCGCTCGCCGCGGCGAGCCCCGGCCTCGGCATCCTCCACGTGGCCGCGCACGCGGATCTCCGCGTCGAGTTCGAGGGCTTC
>CAYHEU010000058.1:0-4918 GCA_964355785.1 uncultured Candidatus Saccharibacteria bacterium
GCCGGGCGATACCGCCTATGATGTTTCCTGGTTCCAGACACAGCCCGTGGTCGAGACGCCGATTGCATTTATGGCGTATAGCGACCCCGGTCTCACGAAGTTCGCGGGCCTCGCCGGTCACACCTTCACGATTACGAATGGCGACGGCTGGCCAACGGAACCATGGGTGATCACCGTCGACCAGATCATTGATCTAGAGGGTGATCCGGTCGCCTGGCAGTCCGGTTGGGGCGCGGAGGCCGCCTTCCCGGTCCCGCCGAGTTCCCAGCAGTACCTCCCCGTTGATCTCCCAAACAAGATCGAAGGGGGTGTTCTCTGGGTCCAGATCCTGAACACTTCCCACTACCGGCTGGACGGAGGCGGGATCTCCATTTCGCCGGGATCCGTGGGGTGCGTGAAGTACTCCTCGGTTGTCCAGAGCTTCGCTACGAAGCTGACGCTGAACGCCATGGACGAACGCCAGGGATTCTATGGGCTCGTGGAACGCGATCTCTGGGTGCCCTCGATCGGCGAGGGTGTCCGCGCGGCACAGATTGTCGTGACTCATCGGGACATCCGCCGGTCGCGATAAAAAACGAAGGAGAGAAATCACCGTCAAGCCCCGAGGCAACACTGCCCCGGGGCTATTTTTTTTGGATTGTGGGCAAAAATAAAAGAGTTTTATCTGAATAAGATAACTTCGGCTCTGCCGGAGCGATTTCCTTTGTCTACCGCCTCAACCACGAGGAGGTTCTGAAGCTGCACGACTTGGGGCATGAATGACCAGTTGAACTGCTGGCTTGTCTGGCCGGCCGCGTTCAACTCCTGGAGAAGCGCGCCGTTCAAATATATTCTCACCTTCGCGAGGCCTGAGAGCGCCGAGATATCCGCAAAAACGTCCACTCTTCCGCCCATAAAAGCACCGGACTGCGGGTTTCTTATCCTTACCTGTGGAGCGCCGAGAGGCGAGGACGTCGCTCCCGATCCGAACGGCAACTGACCAAACACCGAGAGATTGCTCCTCGCCCACTCAAGAACCGGCGCCTCCCAATTGTTATATTGCGGGTCTGCGGCCGGGTTTACCGGCTGCGGTCCCTCCGGATCATCTTTTTGAACATAGTGCAAGATCGAGTGGATTTGTCCGCTAGCAAGGTAGTCGCCTCTTAAGATCGGCTTTGCGGGAGACGGGGGATCGGGGCGGCTGAATGCTTCCGTCGGATAGCTCTTGAGCGCTTCCGCCATGAACGCGTGCCAAATGGGAATCGCCGCGAGAATACTCGATCCTTGGCGCTGCATCGGGCTATTGTCGTTATTCCCGGCCCAGACGCCTACGACAAGTGAGGGGGTGTAGCCCAGAGCCCACGCATCGCGATAGTCGTTCGACGTTCCCGTCTTCAATGCAACGTCGTGATCCTCGAAAACGGTGAGCGGAAGGCTTCCGCTAAAGAGCCCCGCGCGAGCGGTGACGTCCGAGAGCACATCATTCACGAGACGAACGGACTCGGGGTCATAGGCCACTTCTCCTTCCACAGTATGGGCTTCGAGAACCCGTCCGCTTGAATCGCGAACCTCGCGCACCGTGGCGGATACGCGCCGCACGCCGTCCTGCGCCAATACTGCGTACGCCCCCACAAGTTCAACGAGTTTCACTTCCCCGCCGCCCAAGACGAGCGAGAGGCCGTAGCGACTCGGGTCTTTGAGGGTGGTAATTCCGAAACTGGCGACCGTGCGGAGCATATCATCCAAACCGGCGAGATAAAGGACTTTGACCGACGGGATGTTAATCGACTGCGCGAGGCCGCTCCGCAAATTTACTGGACCTCTGAATTTTTCGTCAAAATTTTCCGGGTGAAAACACGCGGGATTTTCATCCTCAAAATTCGGAGTAAGCGGACAGTTGGGATTATTCGGAACGAACTCCGTCGGCACGTCAAACACAACCGTTTCCGGAGTGTACCCTTTCTTGAACGCCACAAGGTATGCGAAGGGTTTCATTGCGGAGCCGGGCTGCCGCTTCCCCTGGGTCGCCACGTTGAAGTTCGGCTCGAACTTGCAACTTATTCCCGACTCGCAGCCGTCCGGTTCTGAACTGCTCGCAAAATAATCTCTCGACCCCACCATCGCGAGAATTTCTCCGGTTTTCGGGTCTTCCGCAACAAGCGCCGCATTGTATCCCTGATAATTTTTTTTGTTCTCTTCCGCGCCTTCCCGCACCACCCTCTCCGCAAGTTCCTGAAGTTTCGGATCAAGCGTCGTCGTTATCTTAAGCCCACCCGTTCTTACGAGTTCCTCGCCGTATTTTTGGACAAGGTATTCCTGAACGGCAATTACAAAGTGAGGCGCTTGTATTCCTTGTCCCTGCGGAGCAAAAACAATCTCGGTCTTGAGCGCAAACTCGAGCTCTGCGTCGTCAATTTTCCCGATCTCACGCATTTTGTTGAGGATGAATTTTTGACGCGCGAAGAGTTCATTTGTGTGACTTCCCCACGGCAAATAGTAGCTCGGCGCCTTGGGGAGTGCCGCAAGAATTGCGCTCTCTCCCAGATTCAAGTCCTTCGCCGATTTTCCGAAAAACGTCTGGCTCGCGGCCTCGACGCCGTACGCGGTCGGTCCGTAGGGAATCTCGTTCAGATAAAATCCGAGAATTTGATCTTTTGTATAGTATCGGTCGAGCCTGATCGCAAGAATGAGCTCTTTAATTTTTCTCGCGACGGTCTGTTCGGGAGAAAGGAATACGTTTTTCGCCAGTTGCTGCGTAATGGTTGAGCCGCCCTGAAGCACCCTCCCGTGTCGTATATTCACCCAGAGCGCGCGAAGAATTCCCCGCCAGTCAATTGCGGACTCTTCGTAAAAGCCTTCATCCTCAACGGCAATAGTCGCATCTTTCAAAAAAGCCGGAATTTCTTCGAGAGGAATCACGGTCCGTTTCTCCCCGGCGCTGATTTCATAAAGCAAAACTTCTCCCGTGCGGTCATATATTTTTGTCGACTGCGCAACCTGACGGTTTGCGATACGATCAAAGGTCGGGGTGTCCTGCGAGAAATAAAAAATTGCCCCCACGAATGCGACCGCGAGGACGAAAATCGCCGCAATCCCGAGCAGAAAAATCTTTTTTACAATGCCTCGCCCTGTTTTCCCCATGTCGTTCTCTGGTTAGTTTATATTATCAATCAAAACCACCTCGTATGTCTACGCGACGCACGAGGTGGTTTTGATTACAGGATCGAGAGGTGGATTCCTTATTCCGCCGCCTCTTCTTCGTCTTCTTCGCCCTCCTCCTTTTCTTCCTCGTCTTCGTGTTCTTCAATATTTTCACCATCGTCGCCCTCCGGGTTCTCTGCACCAAGGACACGTTCTTCGAGGAGATCTAGATTCTTTAATTCAACGGCCATAAAACGACTCTTTGAAACGACCTTTGTCCCGTGCGTTTTGGGTTTATTTCTGAAAAAGTATATGTCAGCTCTCCCGTTTGTCAACTACCCTTCCCGCGGCAAGAATCGCCGCAGCGAGAGCGTCCGTAGCGTCATCTACAACCTTCAGTCCACCCTTCTCCCCAAGAATTATATGCACCATCTTTGCAACCGCCTTCTTGTCCGCGAGGCCGTATCCCGCAACCCCCGCCTTAATCTCGTTTGGCGTATATTCTTCTATGCGGAGGCCGCGTTCCGCGGCTTCTCCGAGTATCACCCCTCTCGCTTGGGCAACTTGAAGCGCTGTTTTTTTATTTTTCGCAAAATACAGCTTTTCAATCGCAAGAACTTTTGGCTTGAAGAGGGTGAGGAGGTGAGAGAACTCTCTTCTCGTCTCCCCGAGCGCTTCCGCATCTTCATGGCTCTTCACCCTGAGCGTGCCTGTTTTAAGAAGCCGGAGCGATCCTCCCTGTTTCTCTAAAATACCGTAGCCGATGCGCCTCGAGCCGGGATCTATTCCTATGATAACCATTCTGCGAAATATTATTCAACACTCGCGTTTGTGTAAATCCCCTGAACGTCGTCCTGATCTTTGAGGAGCGACACGAGTTTCTCGAGCTTGCCTCTTGCGTCGGTATCTACTTGCTGAACGAACTTCGGCTGCCGTTCTTCGCTTCCCTGTTTTTTCTCGAATACCCACGCCACGCTTCCTGCTTCTGCCCACTTCCCGCCATTTTCGTTTAAAATATTTTTTACTTCCGCGATCGTGCGATTTTTATTCTCCGTGATTGCTTCAATGAGGATTGCCGCCCCTCCCGGTCCGTACGCGCCGAGCATGATTTCTTCGAGGCCTTTTGCGCTCTCGTGCGCCCGCCGTATCGCTCGCTCAATGTTCTCCTGGGGGACGTTATTCTCCCGCGCCTTATCTACGGCGGTTCTGAGGCGCGGATTGAATTTCGGATCTGGTTCATTCTTTGCCGCCGCGACAATAGCATCTAAAAGCTTTGAGAAAAGTTGACCGCGCTTTCTGTCGGTTATTAATTTTTGATGTTTTATTTGAGCCCACCTTGAGTGTCCCGCCATGCGTTGACTTCTAAGAAATCACGCCTCAAATATTACGGTTTTAGAATGGGCATGAGAATATAAAAATATGAGCCGTCTGCGGGGGATTTTATTATCGCCGGCTTATTTTCTTCGCTTACTCCGAAATACACTTCCTTGGTCTTTATAGCTTTAAGGCCATCTATAAGAAAGCGCCAGTTGAAGCTCATTCCCTTCACGCCGCCTTGGTTTTTCGAAGGAAGCACGCAACGATTCTCTCCTAGGGTTTGGTCGGTTGAGGAAACCTCAAGCGCCTTCTTGTTCTCGTGTGTCTTAATTCTCACCTCGCTTATCCTACTGCCAAAAACCCCCGCGAGCTTCAGGGCGTTTAGAAACTCTTCCCGATCGAGCACGATCTCCGCATCAAATTTCTTCGGAATAATCGCGGTATAATCGGGGAAGTTGCCGTCTACGAGCCGGGAAATAAG
>CAYHEU010000059.1:0-4733 GCA_964355785.1 uncultured Candidatus Saccharibacteria bacterium
TCCGGGGAGCCCCATAAGCTCCTGAAGTGGGTTCGACTCTCATCCCCGCAAATGGTTAGAAAAACCCGCCCCGCTTTGCGGGGCTCGGTTTTTCAATCATCCCGAGGAGCTTGTGCGACGAGGGAACGCTTAGATTTTTCAAACGGGACCCACGCCAATCTAACCTCCCCCGTCCTAGCGGGGTCAGAGATTGGCGGGACTTCTCAAAAACAAAAAACCTCCGCGTTTAAAATTCCCTGCCGCCGGCACAGTTTCTCACGACCAATGCAAATTCTATATCGGCATCCAAAACTCTACGATTTTCTCGCCCGCAGTCTTTATTCGCAGCGTGTGCTTCGAAAATTTCGTGAGGCGGTTAATAAAAATCACACGATTTTCGATGTTGCCGCAGGATATGGTCGCGTTGCCAGTCTTATTGATCCATCGAATATCTATCATGGTATTGACCTCAATCCTATCTTTGTCGCGTACGCGCGGAAGCGCGGCGTAGATGTCGAATTAAGAAATATTTTTGATTCAAAAGCCTATCGTAAGAGTGACGTATTTACGCTGGTTGATGTTGTTCATCATGTTCCATCAGCAAAACTCCGGGAGCTTTTTGATCTGATTTTCTCGCATACTGCGAAGCGCGTTGTTATTGTCGAATCAGTATTCTTAGGTATTACGAGAAGATACGGGATTTTTGGGAAGATGCTCGGCAGGCTTTTTAGTTTTATCGATGACGATGGTTTTAATCGAATTGAGCGTTGGCCCACAAATGCAGAGTATCAGAAATTATTTACAGATCGTTTTGGCAGCGAGATCGGTAAGAGATTTGACATACAACAATCTCTAACTGATAAGCACTATATTGTTGTATTTACCGCTCCGCTCTAAACACATCCCCAGTTTGCCTCAATGTTTGAAAACTTGGTAGGATGTGTTCATTATGCCAGCCGAAATCGTCATTGACTCACCGGAAGAAAAGAATCTCCGCGCGGAGATTCAAGGGCGCACCGACCCCGAGGGGCGGAGACTTGAGCGATTCCTTGCGATGCCTGACCTATCGCGCTCTCCAGGGAATCCTTTATTTGAGCTTACTCACCTCACTCTTCAGGCTGAAAGTTTGGTTGATTTCGATATTATCAAAATCCCCGAAATCGTTCCTGCTTATGTCACCTTTGATTTGTTTAATATGCCCCCGGGCCATCCAGCGAGAAGCCGCTCCGACACCTACTACATAAACGACGATTACATCCTGCGTACTCACGACACCGTAATGTGGTATTACTATTTGAACCACCCCGCGATTATTGAAAGAATTAAAAAAGGCGATTCATTGGGCGTCGTCTGCTACGGCAAGGTCTATCGTAAAGACGAAATCGATTGCCACCACATGAATGTTTTCCATCAATTAGGCGGAGTGTATCTCGTGCCCGATAATCAAAAAAACATTGTTCTTCTCGACCTCAAGAACGTGCTTGTCGAAATCGCGCAAAAAATTTTTGGCGCCGAAGTTAAGACTCGTTTTAATCCCGACGTTTTTCCTTATACCGACCCCAGCTTAGAAATGGAAATAGAAAGAAACGGTGAGTGGATTGAGATGGTGGGTTGTGGTTTGCCTCGGAAAAACGTCTTATCCAATTTTGGTTTGAGTGGCTACAATGGTTGGGCTTTCGGTTTCGGCCTAGAACGTCTAGCGATTGTAAGTATGGAACTCCCCGATATTCGACTCCTTTGGTCCGAGGACCCGCGCGTGAAGAGACAACTCAAGCTCGGGACTAAATATAAGGAAGTTAGCAAATATCCGCCCATTACGCGAGATATTTCTTTTATAGTCGGCGTCGATTTCGCGCCGAACGACTATTTCGACCTCATTCGCGACATCGGGGGCGACTTAGTGGAAGAAGTTTCTCTCCTCGACAAGTACGAGAACACGGAGAAGTTCGGGAAGGGGAAAGTGAGTTATACCTACCGCATCATCTACCGCTCGAACGAACGCACGCTCCGCGAGGAAGAAGTCTCACCTCTACAAGAAAAAATCGTTCAAGAGACAGAGAAACAGTTTAAGGCGGAGGTGAGATAGGGGCGGCACGCAGGGGTATGCGAGCTACCGCTCAAGTTCCCAGCGAGAACTTTCGCTGGCGCTTTGGCCTCGCTCCTCCGACCGCGGTCGGAGACTATGCCCGCTCGGCCTCAGAGCCGCGCTCGCATACCCCTGCGTGCCTTAGGGTGTTCTGGGTGATTGGAAAGAAAATTGCACTTGACTTTTAGGCAGAAAGTGTGATATACTTAAACCTAGTAAGTTGATAACGCAATACCGCTGTTCCGACGGAATCGGACGGAAAACCTATAAACAGGAGGTGTGCGATGGCAAAGTCGCATGCAAGTGCCTGGGCTTCGGATGCTCCGACGCCTGCGCAGATCAAAGAATTCTTCGCTCAAGTTGAGAGTGGGAAAATAACCAAGCGTAATTTCCAGAAGTTTCTCCGCGGCGATACGCCGAAGGGAGAATGCGCGGAACTCCTCGCCGACTGGCAGCGCTTCTACAAGAAGCACTTCAATCTGGACAAGGATTTCTCGACTTTGAGAATCCCTGAACAGAAAGAAGGCTTTGACCGTCTCATCGTGGTCGTCGAAGGGATGACACCGGAAAAACTTTTCTCCGCGATCAAATCTCTCACGCCTGCCTGGAAGCATTCGGACAATCTTGACGCGATTGTTTCTGAACGGAAGGCAGACAAGGACTATGCAATCTGGGTGCGCGACCGCCAAGAGGCCGACGAGGAGCTGAAGAACAAATCCGCGAATGATCTGAATCAAGAGGGCATCCCGGGTATCACCCTCGAGGAACGGCTCCTCTACGAGCTGAAGTTCTTCGACGAGACCGGTAAGCATCTCGACGTTCAAAAAATCACCCTCTGCGCGGGTTCGCGGGATCCGGATGGCTACGTACCGGGCGTGAGCTGGTACGACGGAGAGGTGCACGTCCGCTGGTACTATCCCGACCGTTGGTACGACGGTCTCCGTGCTCGTGTAGTAGTTTCTTAACCCTCGTATCTTGTAGCTTTACCTCCTTAGCCTCAAACAGAAATGTTTGGGGCTATTTTTTTGTGTTAAGTTTTCATTTCGGTCTCGGTGGCATAGAATGGAATGAATGAAACCGAGTATTCCAAAAGAAATTTTAGATGTTGCCAAAAAGCTCGAAAAAGCTGGCTTTGAGGCGTACCTCGTGGGTGGGTGTGTGCGGGATTTACTTTTGAATAGGGAACCGAAGGATTGGGACATTGCGGCAAGCGCGAAGCCGGAGCAGGTTCAAAAGTTTTTTCCGGAGAGCGTTTATGAAAACCAATTCGGGACAGTTGGAGTTAAAACCGATTCGGAAGACCCCAGGCTTAAGGTTGTTGAAGTTACAACTTTCCGTTTGGAGGGAAAATATACTGATAAGCGCCATCCGGACGAGATTAAATTCGCGAAAACCATTGAAGAGGATTTAAGTAGGCGGGATTTTACCATCAACGCAATCGCCCTAAAACCTGACACCTCTAACCTAAAACCTGAACTGGTAGACCCCTACGGCGGCGAGAAAGATTTGAAGGCAAAGATCATTCGCACCGTGGGCAATCCCGATGAGCGTTTCTCTGAAGACGCGCTCCGCTTGATGCGCGCGGTGCGGTTCGCGGTCGAGCTCTCCAGGCAAGAGCGAGATCCAGAGCATATTCAAGGGACGGACTTCGAGATTGAAAAGGAAACAAGGGAAGCGATAAAGAAACACGCGGGGTTGCTAGAGATGATCGCAAAAGAACGCATCAGGGACGAGCTCGAGAAAATATTGAACACCATCCGTGCGGCAGACGGAATTCGGATGCTTGAGAACTCGGGGCTCTTGCGCTATGTAATGCCTGAGCTTCGAGAGGGGATTGATGTCGGCCAGAACAAGCATCATATCTATACCGTCTTTGACCACAACGTGCGCGCCCTGGACTACGCCGCGAAGCAGGGCTACTCGCTCGAAGTGCGAATGGCATCTCTCCTTCACGACGTAGGGAAGCCGAAGACCAAGGCGGGTGAAGGGCCGGATTCAACCTTCTACAATCATGAAGTCGTGGGAGCGAAGATGGCGCTCAAGATTTTGGATCGTCTGCGGTTCTCGAAGGAGTTCACCGAGCGCGTGGCGCACCTTGTGCGTTCACATCTCTTCTACTATAACGTGGGCGAAGTGACCGAGGCGGGCGTGCGGCGCTTCCTTGTGCGCGTGGGGCCGGAGAATATTCCCGACCTCCTCAAGGTCCGCGAGGCCGACCGCATCGGCTCGGGCGTGCCAAAAGCGTTTCCCTATAAACTCCGGCATCTCCTCTTTATGATCGAGAAGGTGAAGCATGATCCGATCTCGCCGAAGATGCTGAAGGTGGGTGGCGAGGATGTGATGAAAATCGCCGGAATCAAGCCAGGGCCGCGTGTGGGGCAGACACTCTCCATTCTTCTTGAGGAGGTGCTCGACGACCCGAAGAAAAACGAACGCGAATATCTGGAAAAGCGAATTAAAGAGCTGAGTAATCTTTCCGACAAGGAGCGGGCGAAGCTCGCCGAGAAGGCCCGAGATACCAAAGAGGAATTTGAGTCAGGACTTGAGGAGGGTATGAAAAAGAAATATTATGTGAAGTGATCTCGCCATTGCGGGACGGGCTGTAGTATACCGGCAGTACGCGCGCTTCGGGTGCGTGAAGACCGGGTTCGATTCCCGGCAGCCCGAC
>CAYHEU010000060.1:0-4492 GCA_964355785.1 uncultured Candidatus Saccharibacteria bacterium
GGCGGGCGGAAGGGGGGTGTGGGGGGAATTCCGCCCGCCGACCTGCCCGCCGAAGTTTCAACGCAGGCGGGGCCCAGAGAGTTCCGTTCGGATATTTTCAAACAGACACCGCCAGAAGACATGTTTGAACAAACCAGTCATTTCAAATAAAATCCCCCAGTCGTCTCTATTTTAAAAGGACAACCGGGGGTTAGCTGGAAAAAATTCGCCGCGACAATAAGTAGCTAACCACTGATAGCGGGATAGCAATTACTACTTGTGCCGCAAGGTACCAAAGGTGACCGTATTCTACCAGAACATAAAGAAGGATCAGATTGGCTGTAAAAAATGACGCCAGCATTATTGAATACTTGAACGCTTGCCCGTACATACCTTCTGTGTTTTTGTTTTTGAATGTCCAAACCTTTTGGAGTATGAAGATGGAACCGTAGTCCAGGACAGACGCGATTACGGCGGAGATTATATACCATACGCCGACCAGGTCGGTGAGGATATATAGTATCGGGTAATACAGGAGTACGCCGAGGCCCCCTACGCTTAGAAATCGCATGACTTGCGGCAGTTGAGGCGAGAGCGCCATCAGACATCCTCCTTTCTTGTAAGAGAGCTTTATGCAAAAGTAGCATGAAAAGACAAAAAAGCAAGAGTGAATCTCCGTGGGTATAAGTCCGCGGAGATTCTCGTTTTACCTGTTTTAACTTCCAGAGATCGTCCCCGACTTTACTAATGCAAGCTGGTAAAGAGTGGTGGGTATTGGGAGTTGACAAAAGCGCCAAAGGGCGCTTTTATTGATTTACGTTTCATCATAATAGGGGAGGACATGATGCCTACGGAAGATCTTTGGACAGTGGTTCGTCTCGGAGAAAACTCACAGTTAAAGACCGATTTGAACAAAGCAGTCGCGATGCTCTCTGCCGCCCCCGAAACGCACTTCTGGCCGCATGTTTGCCTGAATGATGAGGACGGCGTGAGAGTGCTGGGAGAGATCACGCCAACCTCGGATACGGAGTTCCACCTGCATCACTACATGATCGCGTCGGGGGATGACGTCTGGCTGAACATCATCCTCTACGTCTACCTCGACAACTTCTGCTACCCCACCAACGTCGCGAAGTTGAGCCCTCGGCAGTCTGCCTTCGTCATCGCGAACCTGCCGGCCGAGTCGCGGACAGCCGTGCTCGCCAAAGCCAAGCGGTGGTATCTCGAAAAGTTCCTCGCTGATATGGCGAAAGGTTTCGATCGGATCACCGAGCAGTTCGAGAACGGCGATCCGCTCCTCGAGAGCGATTACCTCAATCGGATTTTCGATATCCATGGTGAGCGGAACGTGGAAGTTCCGTACACCGAGTGGGGAATCGTTGGCGACAAGCTCTTCGGATCAGTGTTTCATGGAGACACGTGCTTGGAGTACGAACAGGATGGGTATGCGCGGACAAATCAATTTATCATCGGTGTTCGCGCACGACAGAAAGCCGCCGTCGATTATGTTCGCAAAGCGATGCGAGGAGTGCCGCTTCATCAATAGTCAAACAGTAATCAGCCCGCATTGTGTCTATCAAAGACACGAGGCGGGCAATTTCTTTTGAGAAAGATTCTCTCGCCAAAATTTTTCGATCGTCCTGCGCCTCGTGTTGCCCGAGAACTTCTCGGGAAATTTTTGGTTAGAAAAAGGGGAATATATGAGACGGCATACATGATTACTGAAGTGGAGGCCTACACCGGGAAAGACGATACGTCATCGCATGCCGCAAACGGGAAAACCGAGCGAAATAAAGTTATGTTTGGGCCGGCCGGGCACTGGTACGTCTATTTTATTTATGGAATGTATCACTGCTTGAATATTGTTACGGAAAAAGACGGAGAAGCGGGAGCGGTATTAATCCGTTCCGTCATGATCCCACTAAAACAACATTCTCACATCCTTAAGAATGTGAGAATGTTGCAAGGGAAAAAGATTACGGGGCCGGGGAGAGTTTGCCGCGCGTTGGGAGTTGATACACGTTTTTACGGAAAACCCGCAAACAAAAAAACCGGACTTTGGATTGAGGATAGGAAGTTTTCAGTTAAAAATTTAAAGTTAGAAATTAAAAAAACTTCGCGCGTGAATGTCGGCGGAGACACAAAGGCAAAAAAGAGGTTGTGGAGATTTGTTTTAGCTTAAAAACCCAATCTTTTCTTTTACATCCGAGAGCATCGGGGCCGCGCGTTGGGCGGCTTTTCCGCTTCCGCGTTTCAATATTTTCAGCACTTCTGATTTTTCGTTTTGAAGCTCTTCGTAGCGCGTTTGGAACGGCATAAGGGCATTCACGATGACTTCGGCAAGCGCGCTTTTGAATTCGGCGTATGATGTGCCGTTGAATTCTTTTTCGATTTCAGCAACGGATTTTCCTGAAAATCCGGAATAGATATTCAAAAGATTTGATATCGCGGGTTTTTCTTTTTCGTCATAGCGAATGTCTTTGCCCGAATCAGTGACCGCGGATTTTATTTTTTCTCGGATTATATCAGGAGCGTCGGTAAGATTAATGCGGGATTTGTCGGATTCGTCCGATTTGGACATTTTTTTCTCCGGTTCTGTCAAAGACATGATGCGTGCGGTTTCTTTCTTGAGTAGGGGTTTTGGCAGTACAAATGTTTCGCCGAAGCGATTATTGAAGCGCTCTGCCAGCGAGCGCGCAAGCTCAATATGCTGAACCTGGTCTTCGCCTACGGGAATGCCTTCGGTTTTGTAGAGAAGAATGTCAGCAGCCATAAGGGTTGGGTAGTTGAAAAGGCCCGCGAACGTTGATTTTGATTTTTTTTCTTTATATTGCGTCATTCGTTCGAGTTCCCCCATAGGCGTAAAGGTATTTAAAATCCAGCCGAGTTCTGCGTGCGCCGGCACGTGCGACTGGATAAATATGAGCGATTTTTCAGGATCAATGCCCGCCGCAAGTATGGTGATCGCGGCGTCCATTGTCGCTTGACGGAGTTTTTCCGGCTCTTGCGGGAGGGTGATTGCGTGCTCATCCACAATGCAGTAAATTGCATCATTTTCATTTTGCAATTTCACCCATTGTAACACCGCCCCCAAATAGTTTCCGATGTGGAGGTTTCCTGTCGGCTGGATGCCCGAGAAAATGATTTTCATACATGTGACACGCGAATCTTCATGCGAATATATGCGAATTGTTTGCAAATATTTTCTATTCGCATATCATTCGCAAATATTCGCAAAGACATTCGGGTGATTATACCTCAATTACCACCGGAAGCACCATGGGGCGGCGTGCGGTTTTGTTAAAAAGAAACTGCCCAATTTTTTCACGGACTTCGTCTTTTATGTAATTCCAGTCAATGGGGCGCGTCCCGCTGGTTGTGAGGGCTTCGACAATGGTGCGGGTACGCTTGCGAACATCCTTCAAAAGCTCCTGCGATTCTTTGAGATAAATGAATCCGCGGGATATGATGTCAGGGCTTGTTTTTACTTTTCCGGTCCTGGCATCAACTATCGTAATAATGACGAATATTCCGTCTTCCGCCAAGTGCTGGCGGTCGCGGATAACAACTTCTTTTACATCGCCCACGCCAAGGCCGTCTACCATGACAAAATCCGTGGGCGCCTTTTCTTTGAGCTTTTGGATTCTTTCTCTATTCATAGAGACAATTTCACCATCTTCCGCGACCACGATGCGTTCCTTCTGGACTCCAGCTTTCTCTGCAAGCTCCGCATGGATTTTAAGCATGAAGTAGTTTCCATGGATTGGAATCATATACCGAGGCCTCACCAGTTTGATCATTTGGGTAAGTTCCTCCTGTTTTGCGTGACCTCCTGAGTGGATATCCATTGTCGCGTAGTGGTAAACCTTGCCCGCTCGTTTGTAGAGCGTGTCTTTGAGGCGTTGGACCGAATTTTCGTTTCCCGGGATTACAGAAGAAGAAAAGATAACCGAGTCATTGGGCTGGATCGAGATCAGCCGATGCTCGTTATTTGCAATCCGCATCAAGGCCGCACGGTCTTCGCCTTGCGCCCCGGTGCAGAGGATCGTAATTTCGTTTTCCTTATAGCGGTGTATGTCTTTTGCATCGACGATCGTCCCTTTTTTGATCTTTAGATATCCGAGCTCTTGCGCTACCGCAACGTTTTGCCGTATCGAAAATCCTTCGAGTGCAACCTTTCTTCCGTATTTTTCCGAGAGCCAGATGAGTTGCTGAAGGCGAGTGATGAGGGAAGCAAATGTCGCCGCAATGATCCTGCCGGGCGCGACTTTGAATATTTCTTCAATTGTTTTCTGGACTTCGGTTTCCGATATTTGATGCCCGGGAGAATCGGCGTCTGTTGATTCTGATACGAGCAAGAGGACCCCCTGGCGTCCGATCTCGGCGATCCGCCGGAGATCTGCGGTTGGTTCCGATACCGGTTCTGGATCGAACTTAAAGTCGCCCGAATGGACGACCGTTCCGACGGGCGTGCGCAAAACGACGCCGACCGAATCGGGGATGTTATGATTTA
>CAYHEU010000061.1:0-4308 GCA_964355785.1 uncultured Candidatus Saccharibacteria bacterium
TCGACGGCGAGGAAGAAACAGATGCGGAGAAACTCGAAATTTTGATTGCGGGCGATGTGGTTCAGCCGCTTACGAGGATTGTCGCGCGGAAGGACATGGAACGCGAGGCGAGAACGACCGTCGAGCGCTTGAAAGATCTCCTTCCCAAACAGCAATTCAGCCAGGCAATTCAGGCAAGGGGATACGGACGCATCGTTGCGCGGGAAACTATTCCTGCGATGAGGAAGGACGTTACGGGATACCTCTACGGAGGAGATCGAACCAGAAAGATGAAGCTGTGGAAGAAACAGAAAAGAGGCAAGGAAAAGCTCAAATCGCTCGCAAAAGTGAATCTCCCGATAGAGGTGTTCAGAGAGATTCTGAAGAAATGAACTACCGCTCACGTTTTGATTTTGCGGGTTTGAACGGTTATTCTAAGGATGACATGAATCCCTCACTTTTGGAGGATCAGCAATTTTGTCTAAACGGGGGGTTGTCTCTCGAGCCAGGCAATCTCCGAGAAATTATGTCGTTTGAAGGAATGGGGAGTTGCGGTAACTCCGCAATCCTCCAAAAGTGAAGGATGAAGATTTTTGGCGTTGTGATTCTCCTGGGACTCACAATCCTTTTGGGGGTACAGATATTTTCGTTTTTGGGCGATCGCGGAGAAACGCTCCGAGGAATAGGCGATTTGAACGCAAAACTTGAGGAAGCGCGGGCGAGCCAAGAACAGCTCGAGAAAGATTTCGATTACTTCTCGAACCCCTTGAATTTGGAGAAAGAGCTTAAAGCCAGATTTAATTATCGGGAGGCGGGCGAGAAGCTCATTATTATTGTTCCTCAAAAGCAGTCATCGTCGCCTCCTTACGGAAATCAATGATGAAGAATAAATATTTCCTTTGGTTTCTTGGCATTGTCGGGATCGGCCTCATTCTTTTTCTTGTTACTTCGCGCGGATACTATCCAATTGCATCGGTGAACGACCGCGTGATTACAGGCCGTCAATTCAAGAAAAATTACCGCGCGAGCACGGTCTACTATCTCAATGTCCTCAAGGCGTATAATTCGGAATTCGATCCGAATACTCTGGACCTGAAGCCGATCGATTTCCAGGTTTCGGTGCTTGATAAGCTTATCGAGAACGCCTTGATTGATGAGCGGGTTCGCGCGGAGCTCGGTGATGGTTTCAATCAGCTTCTCGCGAATCGTCTCGAGAAATTCGGAAACGATACCGAATTCCAGAGAGCCGCCGCGACGCTCTACGGGCTTGATTTCGGGGACGTAAAGCGGGAGATTTTGGTTCCGCAAGCCGAACGGGATCTTTTGGCCGATCGTTTGTTCCTCAAAGGAGAAGATATAGAAAAATGGCTCGCGGACGCGCGCAGGTCGAGCGAAGTCAAAATTTACTCCGGGCAGTTCTCTTGGAACGGAGAGGGCGTGGAAATTAGAAAATAGAATTTAGCTCCGACGCTTCCGGTCGGAGCCCCGACCCATCAGGCGTCGGGGCCATTAAACCTCAGGATTGAAACTCAATTGCTCGGTGTTTCCTGAATCCTAAATTCTAACTTCTAAATCCTATTGTAAAATGACCAACGATGATCTTGTAGACGAACTTGTGGGCGGGGGTTACTTGAAAACTCCCCTTATTATTGAAGCATTCCGCGCTATTGATCGGAAAGATTTTGTTCCCGAGGACTTGAAGGATATGGCGTATGTGAACGAGCCATTGCCGATTGGATACGGGCAGACGATTTCGCAGCCATTGACCGTTGCCTTTATGCTCGAACTCTTGGGTCCAGAGCCCGACGAAAAAATCTTGGACATCGGCTCGGGGAGCGGGTGGCAGACCGCGATCTTGGGCTACATCTCCGCGAAGCGGATTCTGGATATCGACGACCCCGTGGTTCACCCGAAGGTGATGGGAATCGAGAGGATCCCCGAACTCAAAGAAATGGCGGAGAAGAATATTGATAAGTATAATTTCGTCAAGCGCGGAATTGTGGAAATAATTTTGGGCGACGCCTCCAAGGGGGTTCCGAAAGATCTCCTCCCCGTCTACGGATTCAAAAAGATCATCGCGGCGGCAACCGCAGAGGAGATTCCTTTCATTTGGAAACGCCAGCTTGAGGCCGGAGGGAAAATTGTCGCGCCGGTCAAGAACAGCATTGTCGTATTTGAGAAACACGCTCAAGATGAGTTTGTGAAGAAAGAATATCAGGGATTTAGCTTTGTGCCGCTCGTTAGGGACTAGGAGTTAGTAGTTAGAATTTAGGAGTTAGGGGTGATACTATTTTTGTGAAGCGGGTATCGTACACCCCGTAACTAAACTTTGTTTAGTTACGGGGCAGGGTGGCCCTAGGTCGCAGAGCGACCGGGTCCGACAGCAAAACTGTTTAGGACAGTATGTTTGCCTTCTTCCCGTTTTGTCTGAAGCGCAGCGAAGCTACAAAACGTCATGCCAAAGGCAGATCTCCCGAAGGGATGATAATCCCGCACCAAAATTTATGCGGAATTAGTATAGTGGTAGTACGCAACCTTCCCAAGGTTGAGGCGCCGGTCCGATTCCGGTATTCCGCTCCAGCAAACAACTCAAGGAAATTTTATTTTCCAAACAATGGGCTTCCATTGCGGAAGCCCATCAAGAGAAACTGATCTTAGAAGGTTTATGCCAAAGCAAATCAAAGACCGTCCGCAGTGCGCCTTGATTTTGGAGAACGCAAACGGCGAAATTTTACTCCAACTCCGCGACAACAACCTCGACATTCTCTGCCCCAATGTATGGGGGACGTTCGGAGGGCAGATTGAAGACAGAGAGACGCCCGAAGAGGCGACCGCGAGAGAAATAGGAGAGGAAATCGGCTACGACCTCAAAAATTCCGAGTACGTCGGGAATTTTCCGTACGAGGGTTACGACACGTTTGTCTTTCGGAAAGTTGACCCTGCGGTGCGGATCGAAGATCTCCGCGTACGCGAGGGGCAAAAAGGAGAATTTTTTTCAAGAGAGAAGATCGAAACAATCCACGAGTGGGCATTCAACTGCGGGGAAATCGTGGAGGCGTATTTCAGGAAGTATCAATGAATCTGGTATAATTCGGAGATATGTTTTTAAATATCATTTTAGCAACCGCGGTGGGAGGCATCCTCTCGCTTTTGGGCGGCGTGGCGCTCCTCTGGAAAGAAAAGTTCGCGAAGAAGATTTCCCTCACGCTCGTAAGCTTCGCCGTGGGGAGTTTGCTCGGCGCCGCGTTTTTTGATCTTTTTCCGGAGGCGCTCGGTAAAATTGAGTATTCGGAAGCCGCCGCACTCCTGCTCCTCGGCATATTCGTTGTTTTCCTTTTTGAGAAAGGCCTCAATTGGTACCATTGCCATGATCAGGAAAAATGTGATTACCATTCGTTCTCGAGCACGGTGCTCTTCGGCGACGCGCTGCACAACTTTCTCGACGGGGTAACGATAGCATTGAGTTTCGGTGCGGGAACTTCCGTTGGGGTTGCAACCACGCTCGCAGTTTTCTTTCATGAAATCCCGCAGGAGATCGGCGATTTCGGCGTCTTGCTCCACGCTGGCTATAGCCGTTCGAAGGTACTCCTCTATAACTTTCTTACCGCACTCACCGCGATCGTCGGCGCAGTTGTAGGATATTTTCTTCTGCCGCTTATCGAGCCGTACGTCGGCGCCATCCTTGCGTTTGTTGCGGGCACCTTCATCTACATCGCGGTTTCGGATCTCCTGCCCGAACTTCGGCACGAGACGAAAGCCGGCGACATCGGCCACCTCGTTGCAATTGTTCTTGGAGTAGTTATGGTCTGGTGGATTGGGGTAGTGCTGCCGGAGTAGTTAGAACTTAACTCCGACGCTTCCGGTCGGAGCCCCGACCCGTGAGATGTCAGGGCCATTAGGACTTAGGAAAAACTCCGGGGAAATCACTATGGGAATTCTCGCGCTTTGGTTCTTAAGCTATTTTGTCCCGGCATTTGCGACCACCCTTGTTCTCTTTGCGACTCCTCGCTACAAACCCGGCGCGGTCGCACGAAGCGTTGTCGTCCACACGGGGCTCCTTGCCTCGATTCTTGTGAGCCACACCGCGATCCTTGCGGCGAATCTCTCGTTTCCGTGGGGCGTTTCCGTAACTTCCGGATTCCTCTTTGCGGCAAGCGTCACTCTTGCGTATGTTGTTCTCGGTAGGCTCGGCCTCTTTTACGTTTTTTCAGCTCTTCTTCAGCAGCTCACGATGCTCTCCGTTGCATTCATTCTTTTTCCATTCCTCCCGCTTTTCGCTGTTGCGCTCCTCGTCGTACCGATTTACGCGTTTAGCCACCTTCTCTAATT
>CAYHEU010000062.1:0-4154 GCA_964355785.1 uncultured Candidatus Saccharibacteria bacterium
ATTGGAAATTGTTAAATCTCGCGGCGAAGCCGCTCCGAATTCGCGGGGGGTTTCTCGCCGCCGCAGGCGGCGAAATGCGTTCGGACTAATTCAAGAATACTGCACAAGAGAGAACAAGTTGCGGATTTAGAATTTGGAGCGATTTTGCGCCTGCCCGCCGAAGCTTCCTCATTCGTTCAGTTTCCGCTCGAAAAAGGTTCGTGCAAAGTGTATAATTACAGCACGTTCAAAAACGTTGCTGACGAGTTTTATCGGCGCTTAGGGATTCCCTACGAAGATAAGCAAATAAAAAAGAACACCGACGTAGACCTCTACGAAGAATTTTCAAAGGATGTAAGTTGATGAGGTATGTGATTGGTATTGATGAGGTTGGGCGGGGGTCTTTGGCCGGACCGGTGACGGTCGCGGCGGTCAGGATGCCGTCCAACACACGATTTAGGGATAAAAAATTCGGACAGCTTCGGGATTCAAAAAAACTTTCTCCCAAGCAACGCGAGCTGTGGTTCGGGTATTTTAGCGATCATCCGCAGATTGAATACGCCGTGACTCGGGTTTATCCCAGAAAAATTGAAAAATTGAATATTTCCAAAGCCGCGAACTTAGCCGCCTTTCGTGCATTCAAAAGGCTCACTACTTCCTGCTTACTACCCCCTAATCGCTTTAGGGTTTTCTTGGACGGCGGACTTTACTTAGGTAGGAAAGGACTGATTCCGGAAGCGCGGACAGTTCCCAAGGGAGACGAGAAAATCCATGTAATCAAAATCGCCTCAATTGTCGCCAAGGTAAATCGCGATCGCCTCATGACACGCCTAGGAAAAAAATATCCAAAATATGGCTTTGAGATCCATAAGGGATACGGCACCCGCATGCATCTCAAGGCAATTAGAAAGTACGGTCCGAGCGAGGCGCATCGGTTGACGTTTCTTCGTAAGTACCATAAGATGATATAGCTTTACGAAAGTACGAAAATATACGAAATTACGAATTCGTACATTCGCCTTATTTCGTATTTTCGTAAGAGTGAGCGATAGCGAACATGGGTGGCGTACCAGTAAAACATCATTCCAAAGGAAAGGTTGGCCGAAGGCGGTCGCATTTGGCGCTTAAACGCCAGCGTCTTTTTGTGTGCGCCCACTGCAACGCTCCAAAACTTGCCCATCGAGCGTGTCCGCAATGCGAGAAGAAGTAACCTAGTGAAAAGTTGAAAATGGAAATATCAAAATGACAGTGTAAAGTGAAAAAATGTTTCTCAAGAGATTCACTTTAGCATTTTGCATTGTCATTTTGCAGTTTGATCTTTGAATTTTAAATTACCATGGCTACCCGACATCTTCTTCGAACCGTAGTCCTCCAGTCTCTCTACGAGTGGGATTTTTATAAGCGTGCCCACGATCTCACGGATATCTTGAAGCGCAACATCGATGAGTTTTCTCCTGGAGTTGACGAGCCAGATTTCGCGTGGAGGATCGTGAAGGGAGTGGTGGAACACCTGAAGGAGATAGATAATATCATTACAAAAGCGGCGCCGGAATGGCCGCTTGATAAGATTGCAATCATCGACAGAAACATTCTTCGGATCGGCCTCTACGAACTCCTCTATGCCGATCCGGAAGAAGTGCCGCCCAAGGTCGCGATCAACGAGGCGGTTGAGGTGGCGAAAAACTTCGGGGGTCCGAACGCGGGAAGGTTTGTGAACGGAGTTCTCGGAACGATTTATAGGGAGATTGGCGAGCGAACGAAGGCGAAAACGTAGGAGTATAACATGATCCAACTTGAGGGCTTGGAAAAAAAAATCGGCATACGATTCAAAAATCAAGATTTGCTTAAAGAATCCCTTACGCACCGTTCGTATCTGAACGAGCGTTCCAGTTGGCCTCATCCGCACAACGAGCGGCTCGAGTATTTGGGAGACGCCGTTTTGGAGCTTGCGGTGAGCGAAGGGCTCTTTGCGCGATTCCCGAATTTTCCGGAAGGGCAGCTTACGGTGCTTCGCGCCGCGCTTGTAAATTACCAGATGCTTTCGCGTGTGGCGACCGATATCGGTCTTGAGAAGTTTATCCTCATGTCCAAAGGGGAAGCCCGGGACAAGGGGAAAGCGCGCGAGGTAATACTCGCAAACACCATTGAGTCCTTGATCGGAGCGCTTTATCTTGATCAAGGGTTTGAGAAAACAAAGGAGTTCGTGCATACGTGGGTTCTCACGCATCTCGATTCAATTCTCAAGTCAAAAAGCTATAAAGATCCGAAGAGCGAGCTTCAGGAGATCATCCAGGAAAGAATGAAACTCACCCCAACCTACCGGGTGCTTGAAGAGAACGGACCTGCGCATCAGCGCATATTTAAAGTCGGAGTTTATCTCGGAGAGAAATTTGTAAGCGAGGGGAGGGGGTCGTCTAAACAGGAGGCGGAAACGGAGGCCGCGCGGGAAGCGCTTCTTTCGTACAAATCCGGAAAGTAGTTTTTGAGACCATGCAGGCAAATTTTTTAAGGCGTCTTGAGCTCAACGGTTTCAAGTCTTTTGCGCAAAAGACAGTGCTTGAATTTCCGCCGGGGATTACTGCGATTGTAGGGCCGAATGGTTCCGGAAAATCGAATATGATCGACGCAATTCGCTGGCTTTTGGGCGAGCGGGAAGCGAAGAATCTGCGCGGCGCAAAAGTTGAGGATCTGATTTTCGCAGGCACGGCAAAGCGATCTCGTCTCGGCCAGGCGCAGGCGGGCCTCTACTTTGACAATCAAAACAAGCTTTTTCCGATGGATTTTGCGGAAGTGGCCGTCTTGCGTCAGATCGACAGGGGCGGCGCAAGCAAGTATTTCCTGAACAAAACGGAAGTGCGTCTTAAGGACATGGTCGATTTTTTTGCGCGGGCTCGCCTGGGAACAAAAGGGCTCGTGGTTGTGAGCCAGGGAAACAGCGATGTTTTTGTGCAGGCGGCTCCCCCCGGAAGGCGCGAGATGATCGAGGAGATGTTGGGGTTAAGGGAATACCAAATCAAAAAGGGCGATGCGGAGCGGCGCCTCACGAATGCCGAGATCAATTCGGAAAAAGTAAAGGCGCTCATCGAGGAAATCTTGCCGCACCTCCGATCACTCAAGCGCCAGACGAATCGATGGGAAAAGCGCGGAGTTTTGGAGGAAGAGCTCAAAAATTTGGAGAATCAATTTTTCGGCTTCCAGTTCGGCAAGCTCAAAGAGGGCATCTCGCGGATCGAAAAAGAGATCGGGGAACGCCATAAGGAATCCGATATATTAAAGGAGGAGCGCAGGAAAGCGCAAGCTCACCTCGACGAAGTGGAAGCAAACCAGCCTAAGGAGCGTGAAGAAATTCTGAAGATCAAAGACAAGACCAGGAAGCTTATTGATGCAAAAAGCCAGCTCCAAAAAGAGATCGGCCGGCTTGAGGCGCAGCTTGAGGTTGACACGGGCTCCGAAGAAACCGTTTTTCCTCAGGCCTCACAACTCTTGAGCGTGCTCCAGAAGGTGAAATATGCGCTTGAGAAAAATTTGGAAGAGGAAGATCCCGAGGAGGTGCGGAAGGTGATGGAATCCTTGATCGACGAAATTGACGAGGCTCTCCGAGAGGGCGCGGCTCGCGGGGAAAAACGCGTCGATCACGATTTCCAGAGCCGACTGGACAAAGTGACCAAAGAGCTCGCCGCGCTTGAGGGTGAGATATCCGATCTGCGCGAGAGCGAGAGCGCACTTGAGAAAAACCAGCAGGAGTTTTACTCCTCATTCAAGGAGGCGACCGCCGCGCTTGAACTTGCGAAGGATAAAATTGAAAAATGGGAAGCGGCAAGCCAAGAGCGGCGATTTGGCAAAGAACGCCTCGAAATCCGCTGGGCGGATCTCGAGCGGCAGGCAGTTCAGATTGGCCGCGAAATCAAGGATTTTGCGAATTATGATATGGCGAGAGAACTTACCGAAGGCGATTTGGCGACGCTTGAGCGGCAGATCCTGAAATATCGGGGTGATCTTGCGAGTATCGGGGAGATTGATGAGGCGCTCATCAAAGAAGCGCGGGAAACGGAGGAAAGGTATAAGTTTTTGTCCCAACAACTCAAGGATCTTGAAAAAGCCCAGGATGATCTTAGAGATATCATTGTTGATTTGAGCGAAAAAATTAAGACCGAATTCGGAAGCGCGCGCTTAAA
>CAYHEU010000063.1:0-3930 GCA_964355785.1 uncultured Candidatus Saccharibacteria bacterium
ATAAAAAAGATTCGCAGGGAATTTGTTTTTTGGGGAAGGTGACACTTATGGATTTCTTGAAAGAATATATCCCGGTGAAACGGGGAGTGGTGGTGAGCGTGGATGGCAGAAAACTCGGCGAACACTCCGGGGCGTATTTTTATACTATCGGCCAGCGGCATATCGGAGTGGCAAGTGGCAAGTGGCAAGTAGCAGGAGGGGGCAACCCGAAACCGATTTACGTTGCAGAGAAAGATGTGAAATCAAATACTCTCATTGTCGCCGAGGGGAGCGAGAATCTCGCGCTTTATAAAAAAGAACTTAGGCTTTCGCACGTGAATTTTATCAACCCTTCTTATTCCAATATTCTTGAGAATATTGGAATAAGAGTATGGGCGAGGGTGCGTTATCGGCAGCCGCTTGCGAAGGCAGTGCTGCATATTCCAGGCAGTCCTTCGGCAAGTCTTTCGACCTCATCGAGTTTGAGGACTCTTCAGAGTCTGAACGACCCGAGCTCAGGACCGAGGGGCTCAGGATTTCGGCTTATCTTCGACAAACCTCAAAAATTCGTGGCGCCGGGACAGTCTGCGGTATTCTATTCCAAACAAGGTGAGCTTCTGGGTGGCGGCGTGATCCTTTAATATCCCGCGAATTCCTCTGTACGGATATTGTCGTCGTCAACCCCGGCGTTATTCAGCATATCGCGCATCGCGGCAACCATTGCCGGCGGTCCCGCGATATAGAAGATTGGCTTTGTGAAATCATCGAGGTATTTCGCGAGCATTTCTTTGTTGATGTAGCTGCGTTCGCCGCTCCATGGCTGCGATGATTTTTCCCCGCCCGACTCGCTCTCTGCCCGCTTGTGGTTTGTAGAGATGGGCGGGCGCGATTCGGAGCGGGCGGGTGCCTCCGTCATTGTTGCGATGAATTTGAAATTCCGATTTTCTTTTTCTAATTGCCGAAGTTCTTTAAGGAACGCAGCGTCCTCTGGGCGGCGGTTTGAATAAAAAAGATAGAGTGTGTGGGATAAATTATTTTTTGTGGCATGCTGCGCGATGCTCCGAAATGGAGTGATGCCAGTGCCGCCAGCCAAGAAAACAGCAGGTTTTAAAGTATCGTTGTGTAGTATAAACGATCCGAATGGACCCTCTATTGTTACTTCGCTGCCTAACCGCATTGTTCGTAATACTCGCTTGAACGCCGTGTCCCGCATCCGGGTTGCGATCATAAGTTCGGGATCTTCGGGCGTGCTTGCAAGCGTGAAGGAACGGCTGTTCCCCTCGGCGTCGGTTTCCGGGGGGCTTATCAGCTTCACCTCAACATGTTGGCCCGCCTTGAATGTAAAACCGGCAGGTTTTTTAAAATGGAAGGTCATAGTGCTGAAAGCGATCTCCTCACGTTTTGTAAGTTTTGTGGCGTAGTGCGGCATAGAGCTTTATTTTATATAAAGAAGAAATTCGCTACAATAGAGAAACACCGCGCATGATAATCGTGTTCACCGGGAACGGAAAGGGTAAAACCACTGCGGCATTGGGGCAAATGGTGCGGGTTTTGGGGCGCGGAAAATCCGCGCTGATGATCCAATTCATCAAAGGACCGTGGCGTGCGGGGGAGGACGAATTTGGGAAAAGATTTAAGATTGACGATTTAAGATTTAAGATTGTGAAAATGGGACTTGGCTTTGTGGGGATCTTGGGGGATCGGCTCTCGAGAGAAGAGCACGTGAACGCCGCGGAGAAGGCACTCTCCTATTTTAAGGACGAGGCGGCAATGGGCAGGTGGCATATTATTGTGCTTGATGAGGTGAATGTGGCGGTTTCCCTTGGTCTTTTGAAGGTGGAGGATGTTCTTCACGCGATCAAGGGATATCCTGAAAATCGGATATTGCTTCTCACGGGTCGCGAAGCCCCGAAAGAATTTATTGAAGCCGCGGATCTGGTTACTGAGATGAGAGAAGTGAAGCACCCTTTCACAAAAGGAGAAAAAGCCAAGTATACGGTTGAATTTTGACACATTCGACAGGGCTCAGTGTCAATCCTGAGTTCGTCGAATGGATTGACAGAAATGATTTGTTCGCTTATAATTTCCAAACTGTGTTTATGATCACAGAAGAAACAATTTTGGGCCAATCGGGCCTTTCGCAAGTGTCGCCGGCGATTCGGGAGATGATTGACGCCGGGGTTTTTTACGGCCGCAAGCAAACGAAAACGAACCCGCGAATGAAGCCTTTTATCATTACAAACCGTGGCGGGGTGGAAATTATCGATTTGGCGAAAACGGAAGACGGCCTTGGGAGCGCACTCGCGTTTCTTAAAGAAAAAGTGCGAATGGGCGGATTAATTCTTTTTGTGGCCACCCAGCCGGCGGCGGAGGGTATTCAAAAATTAGCGAGCGAATTCAGTTTCCCCGTGGTGGGAAGGCGGTGGATCGGAGGAACGCTCACCAACTTCAAAACGATTTCGAAGAGAGTTGAATATTTGAAAAAGCTCCGGGCGGATCTCGCGGCCGGCGCGCTTCAGAAATACACCAAAAAAGAGCGTTTGAATTTTGAGCGCGAAGTGAAACGTCTCGAATTGTTAATTGGGGGCTTGGAAAATATGATTTCGCCTCCGGAAGTTATTGTAGTAATTGATCCGCACCTTCACGAGACGGCGATGAGAGAAGCGCGGCGTCTCGGAATTCCCGTGATTGCCTTTGCGAATACCGATGCGGATCCCGATCTTGTCGATCACTTAGTGGTAGGAAACAACGCGGCGAGAAAATCCATCGAATGGTTTTTTGAGAAAATTGCCGAAGCGATCCGCGAGGGAAAAAAGGAGATGCTCGCGAATCCGCCAAAAGAAGAAAAGAAAGAAGACAAAGGCACGCATGAAGGACAAGCCGCACTTTGATACCTTACAAAAACTCAGAGAGTCCACCGGCGCGGGAGTGATGGAATGTAAAAAAGTTCTTGATGAAACAAAAGGCGATTTTGACGCGGCGATAAAACTTATTCACGAGCGCGGCTTCGCGAAAGTGGAAAAGCGCGCCGGCCGGGAAACGGGAGCGGGGCTTATTGAGTCATACGTTCATAATGAGCGCATAGGCGTGATCGTTGACGTAAGAGCTGAAACCGATTTCGTCGTGCGCTCAGAGCCCTTCAGAGTGCTTGCGCACGAGCTTGCCATGCAGATTGCCGCCTCTGCCCCCGAGACGGTCGAGGAGCTTTTGAAACAACCCTACATCAAAGATGAATCCCGAACGGTCGAAGACATTTTGAAAGACGTGATTGTGAAAGTGGGGGAAAATATAAGGGTGAATAAATTTTTTAGGTTGGAGCTTTGATAAATTAAAAATTAAATCTCAAAGTGCAAAGTGACAGTATAAAATTTAAAATTTTGAATTGCCCGTCCTCCGTAGTAGCTTTGCTACGGAGGATGGATCATTTTGATTTTTGACGTTTACATTTTACACTTACATCATGTTTCAGTTCGTTATCACGAATATTTTTCTCCTTTCGATCGGCGCGATGCTTTATCTTGTTACTAGGTCGCTTCCGAGGGTTGACACAGATGAACCGCGGGAGGCGAAGGTGAGGTTTATCGATCGCCTGGCGACCTCCGAGGTGCCGGAGAAAATAGACGAGGCATTCAACTCTTTTCTTGCGAAGTTCCTCCGGAAACTCAAAGTGGTGCTCATGAAAGTTGATAACGCCTTGACCCAGCGGCTCAAAAAGATTAAAACTGAAAACGGCAACGGGAAAACGCCCGTCGGTTTCGACGCTATCATCGTTCAGAAGAACGAAGTTATAATAGAGAAAGAGGTTTCCGAAGAGAAGAAATAAGTTTGCTGGGGTGGCAGAGCGGTCAATTGCACTTGACTGTAAATCAAGCGCCTTTATGGATACGCAGGTTCGAATACTGCCAACAGCACATGAAAACACAGACCCACATCTGGGACACCCTCTGGTTT
>CAYHEU010000064.1:0-3924 GCA_964355785.1 uncultured Candidatus Saccharibacteria bacterium
GAAGTGCTTGATTCCAAAAATATATTGTTGGGCGGTGGTATAGGGAATAACCGCGGTTTCGTCGAAATTGAAGAACGACACCTGCCCTTTTTGAGGAAGAATGCCTATGACCTTGAGGTTCCGTCCCTTGATTTTTATTTTCTCGCCGATCGCATCACCCTCTCCGAAGAGTTCCTCTCGGACTTTAGAGCCGATCACAACCACGTCCGCCCGTCCGCGAATATCCGCGTCGGTGAAGAAGGCGCCTTCCTTTGGATAGAGATCGAAGATTTTTGAGATGAGTTCGGACGCGCCGAAAATCGTGAGACGGTACGTTTCGCCTTGGTAGCTTGCCGTCTCGCCTCCAAAGACGATAGGCATGATCTCTGCCGCCCCGGGAACGTTCGATTTCCTTTGGAGCATCTCAAGATCTTTTTCCTTCAAGGAGTCGCTGAAGATCTGTGCGGCATCACTCGGCCCCTGCGGTTCACGGCCGGGGATTACGACGATGGTCTTGGATCCCAATCCCTGAATTTGCCCGAGGATCAAATCTTGCGCGCCTTTGCCCAAGGACATAATAAGAATTATCGCGGTAATCCCGATTACAATTCCAAGTATCGTGAGCGCCGATCTCGTTTTGTTCGTTTTGAGGCCTGTGAGGGCGATGCCAAAGGTGTGCCGTACGGTCATTTGAGAAATCCGTCTTCCGACGCGCGGCGCCGGTGGTTTACGTTTTCGTCGCTCGTGATTCTGCCGTCCTTCACGTGGATTATGCGCTTTGCATGCTCGGCCGTATAGGTTTCGTGAGTGATGAGAATAATCGTGTGGTTGTGCATTTCGTTCAGATCCTGGAGGATTTGTATGATCGCCTCCCCCGATTTCGAGTCGAGATTCCCCGTTGGCTCGTCCGCGAAAATGAGTTGAGGATTCGCGACAAGCGCCCGCGCGATCGCGACGCGCTGACGCTCGCCTCCCGAGAGCTGCGCCGGCTCGTAGTGGGTGCGGTGCGCGAGCCCCACCGACTCAATTGCGTCCTTCGCTCTTCTCTCCCACGCGGATTCTTTGATATCGGAATAAATAAGAGGCAATTTTACGTTTTCAAAAACGCTTGTTCTCGGGAGGAGATTAAATGACTGGAAAACGAATCCCATCTTTTTGTTCCGCACCCGTGCGATTTCCGCCTCGGTGAGGCGATCAAACGTTTTTCCCTCGAAGATGTACTCTCCATGCGTCTGCTTGTCCAAGAATCCGAGGATGTGAAGGAGCGTGGATTTCCCGGAGCCGGAAGGCCCCATGATCGCGACGAACTCGCCTTCTTCGATAGCGAAAGAAACCCCGCGGAGCGCCGGGGTTTCTGTTTCGCCGTCGTGATAAATTTTTTCGACGTCACGAACTTCAATGATCGCCATCGGAGAATTTATTCCTTGATGAATGTAATAACGTCTTCGCCCCCCGTGAGTCCCTTTGTGATCTCCATGCCCCCGTCCGATCCGCGAAGCCCCGTTTCCACCTTAATTTCGCGTACCTCGCCTCCCACGAGTATACGCACGAATTTGCCGCCGTTCTTCGAAGTCACGGCGCGCTGGGGGACTGCGATTACGTTCTCGCGCGTCGCGGTCAGTATGTCTATGTTTGCGGTAAAGCCGGGCTTGATTCGATCATCTTTCTCGCTGAAGTGAAGAACAGTTTTGTAAGTCGCGACTCCCTCTATTATGGTTTCCGCGGGATCGATCGAAACAACCGTCGCCTCGAAGACCGCGTCGCTTCCGTACGCATCGACCGTAACCTTTGCCTTGTCGCCGATTTTGATTTTTGCTATGTCAACCTCCGGCACGAACGTTTCGATCTCGAGCGCTTCCTCCGAGATCATCGAAACGACCGGAGAATTCGGAGAGACGATTTTTCCGAGTTCCACGTCCTCCTTCGTTATCACGCCCGCGATCGGTGCCCGAAGCGTGGCTTTCCCGATCTGCGTTTGAATGAGCTGTGCGCTCGCCTCCGCTTGCCTCAAAACCGCCCGTTGGGCTGTGATCTGCTCGGGGAGGGTTCCCGCAAGTTTCAAGTTAAGTTCGTTCTTGATTTTTAGAGCGGTAAGTTTTTGCGTCGCAATATCCTGTTCTTGGTTGTTGATGTTTCCGATTGCCGTTACGACGTTGGTTCGTGCGGTGCCGACATTCGTCCGCGCCGTGTCGAGCGAGCTGTTGTTGATCGTGCAGCCATCAGTCAGCGCTTCATTTGTTTTTTCGAGGAAATTCTTGAAAATTGCGATGTGGATTTTTGCGTTCTTCAGGGCGTTTTCGAGGTCGCTCCGCGGGGAGAGAAGCGTGATCGGACTAAGCTCTTTCTGCCAGCGCTCGAGCTCGAATTCGGACGTAAGCTTGAGAGTTGTAGCGGCAAGATCCGCTTCGGTGTTGCAGGAGGAGAAATTGAGCTTATACGCAGTGTTTTTTGACCCGATAAAAATCCCCGCGGTTTTTGTGCGCACCGCGTCATCCGACTTGGTGTAGGCGTCGGTCAGGAGATCGGGGATGTCGTCATATTCGTTCGAGAGATCCTGCTCCGCCTTCTCGAGTTCCGCGCGCTTGATCTCAAGATCTTCTTCGCGGGTGCCGCGCGTGAGTTCCGCAAGTCGCGCTCGCTCCGCCTCCACTCTCGCTTGCGCTTCGAGGAGTTGTGCGGCAAGCTCGCCGCGGTCGAGCTCCACGAGCGATTGATCCCTTTCCACTTTGTCGCCGACCGCGACGAGGATACGAATCACTTTTCCGGTTTTCTCGAACGCAAGCTCAATGGTCTGGGCGGATTTTGTTTTTCCCGTAACGCTCACCTCCTGCACCACGTTTCCTCTCTCCGCGCGCGCCACCTGATAGGTCGGCCGCTTCTCCCTCGTAACATAGATAAGCCCCGCCGCTCCGAGAAGAAGGATAACCGCAATGGTTGCGGTTATCGGGCGTTTTGCAATTGATTTTACAACTCTTTTCATACGTAAGGTGCGCTCAGATTATATCATACGCGGGATTACGAAGTGAAAAATAAAAAGGTGAGAGCCGTTTTCCTCTCGAGAGAAAAATGCGCCGACTAGAAGGAGAGAAAAACGCTCAGAAATATACCGAGGAAACCCACGAGCCACACCGCGCTCCAAAGCACGAGTTCGATTGCGATCTTTCTTTTGCCTTCGAAAAAGAGAAAGATAGGATAGCCCAAAACGAGGAGCGCCGAGATAACCGCGGACGAAACGAAGGTGAGGAGAAAAAATGTGATTCCCCATGCAGGGTCGAGGCCCTGGAACCAGCGCCCTCCGTTTTCTAAGAATTTTGCGACGAACGAGATGTAGAGCGTGAGCCCCGCGGATTCAAAGAGGGCGATCGTAGGGAGCGAAAGTTTGATTTTTTTCATGTCTTTATTGAAAAGCCGTTCTTTTTCTCGACTTCATGCACGAGCTTTCTTGTTTTTTCATATCTCCAGAGCCCGAGGGCGAACGTAATGAGCCCTAGGGGCATAAGCACGAAACCGCCCCATTTAAAGAGTGACGAGCCGAAGAATTTTACGAAAGATGCCCCGGCAATAAACATCGTGAGCGCCGTGCGGACATAGGCCAAAAGCGTCCGCTCGTTCGCGAGTATTGTTCTGTCTGTTGCAAGGTAGTCCCGGAGCACGCCGGGCTTGTCCAAGTTTTCTGGCACGTATGGGGTAGGGGATAGATTTGTGAGTATTATATCATATTTTCTCTCCAGTTTTTGTCTCTGTTTGAAAAAAGCAGGCCATTTGCTACAATCTCTCTGCGGTTTGTGCCGCACCATTCCGGCGCCTGTCTACCGACAGGTAGATAGCTCAGTGGTAGACCTGTCTGCCGTCAGGCAGGGCTGCAAAAATATAAAGATAATAATCTTCGCTCCCCGGTAGCTCAGCGGTAGAGCGGATCCCTGTTAAGGATAAGGTCGTAGGTTC
>CAYHEU010000065.1:0-3784 GCA_964355785.1 uncultured Candidatus Saccharibacteria bacterium
GTTTTTCGTAAAACGAAAAGCGCGACCGAATCGCCAGCGAAAGTCCTCGTTGGGGACTTGAGGGGTAGCGAGAGTATGCCAGGCTTGCGCTACGTCAAATTTTCGAATCCCTCAAGGGCTTTCGCGCGCTTATGTTCCCGTATCCGCTCGAGCGCTTTGGCTTCAATCTGCCGTATGCGCTCGCGGGTAACGTTGAATACTTTCCCCACTTCTTCAAGCGTATGGCTCACGCCGTCCTCAAGCCCAAACCGCATCCTCAAGATCTTCTGCTCACGTTCTGTAAGATCGGCGAGAATCTCTTTTATGAGATCTCGGACGAGCGCACGCGCCGCAAGCTGGGCAGGCGTCGCGTTCTTTTCGTCGGCAATGAAGTCGGAAAGGGTCGAATCCTCTTCGTCTCCCACGGGCGCCTCAATTGAGAGCACCTCCTGGGAAATTTTCTGAATGTGGCGTACTTTGTCTACCTTAAGCCCCATCTCAACCGCAATTTCTTCCGGCAACGGATCGCGCCCTAATTCCTGAATCAGCTGACGCCGCATTTGGGTGTATTTGGAAATCGTCTCCACCATATGCACGGGGATCCTGATAGTGCGCGAGAAGTCCGCAAGCGCTCTCGTAATCGCCTGCCTGATCCACCAAGTGGCGTAAGTTGAAAACTTGAAACCTTTCCGATAATCAAATTTTTCCACCGCGCGAGATAGGCCGATGTTCCCTTCTTGAATAAGATCGAGGATGCTCAAATTCGGCGTCCTGTTGATGTAACGCTTCGCGATCGAGACTACAAGCCGGAGATTTGCCTTCATAAGTTTCTGGCGCGCGTCTTCATCGCCTTTCTCGGCCCTTTTCGCAAGTTCCCGCTCTTCGTCTTTTGTGAGAAGCGCCGTACGGCCGATTTCCTTCAAATACACCTGCACCGCATCCGGCACGTCCCCCTCGAAGCTCAAGGCCGTCTCAAGTTCTCTCTCACTCACCTCATCCTTGGGAAGCTGGATCAAGCCCATCGTCTCCACCACTTTGATATTGGCTTTTTCGAGGCGATCGTAGATTTTCTCGAGGAACGAAAGATCCTCCTCGATCTTCGGGAAGTAATAAAGGATCTCCGCGTCCGTTACGAACCCGCGGGGCCTCCCTTTTTCAATAAGCTCGGCAAGCGCGTCCTCGTTGATCTTCGCCCGCTCCGCAAGCTTCCTCGCGCCGAGAGAAACCTTTTTCGTTTTTACGCGAGAGATTTTTTTTGAAACCTTGGTTTTCTTTGACGCGTAAGATTTTCCTTTTTTCTTATTTTTCTTCATAGAGGTGTGAACTGAATTTCTGAAGCGCCTCGTGGATGGAGTTCTCGTCGCCGTGGAGTTCGGCTTCCCGAACCGCGGCCGTGAGCTCTCGGCGCCTCTCTTTTACATACTCATCCGAGAGAAATCTCTTGAGCTCATCGAAACTTTCCTGCTTTGCAAATTCATGCTGAAACTCGATGATACCGACAAGTTCATCTAAGCCGTTATCGCCTGTCGCCCGCTTGCCGTTCTTCATCGCCTCAAAGATTTTCTGGTACTCCGGCGGCATGTGCGCGTAGCTCCCATCGAGCGGCGCAAAGTCGTTCATCGCCGCACAGTAGGCAAGGAGGCGCTGGCTCAAAAGCTCCCTCCTTGAAAAATCGGTCTTCGGAGTTTCGGGTTCCTCTTCTTTGCCGAATGAAGACGCTGCGGCAATTTTTAACTTTTCCGACTCTTCTTTAAGAACTCCTTCGTCCACGCCGCTTCGCCGCGAGAGCTCCTTCTGCCAGAAACTCTGGTTTACTGGGCTTGCAATCGCCTTGATTTTCAAAAGCACTGCGCGAAGGCTTTTTAGATATTCGCGCGTCACACGCCCCAGAAGCGCGTTCTTCGGAAGATATCTTTCAAAGTAAAACTCCATCGCTGGCTTCGCGTTCACAATGATTTTTTTGAGGAGCGCGGAGTCTTTTTCCGCAACTTCGGCGGGATCCTTGAAATCGCCCGAAATCGCAACTTTTACATTAAAATCGGCCGCCTCCGCCAAGTCAATGGCGCGCTCGCCCGCTGAAAAACCGGCCTCGTCGGTGTCAAAACTCAACACAATCTCTTCGGTGAGCCGCCGGAGTGCGCGCAAATGATCGGGAGTAAGCGCGGTTCCCGAGGTCGCAACCGCGTTCTTGACGCCCGCCTGCCACGACATCAAAAAGTCCATCTGCCCCTCGACGAGAAACGCGTTCCCCGCCTCGCGGATAAAATTTTTTGACTTCCAGAACCCATAAAGAAGTTTTGATTTGTTGAAAATTGGCGTTTCGGGACTATTCACGTATTTTCCCATCTTCCCGTCATCAAACTCGGGGAGAACGCGGCCGGTGAACCCAACCACTTTCCCGAAACTATTGTGAATCGGGAACATTATGCGGCCGCGGAAGCGATCGAGTTTGAGACCGCGCTCGGTTTTAATGGTGAGCCCCGCGCGAATCATGTCGTCAGGGCCGTAGCCGGCGTTCAAGAGATGGAGCGTGAGCGACTCCGCGCTCTGCGGAGCAAACCCGAGCTCAAATTCTTCGATTGTCTCTTTAGCGAGTTTTCGATCGTCGAGATATTTCCGTGCAGCGTTTGAGTTTTGAAGCTCGCGCTCGAAGAACTCTCTTGCCTTCTCGTTCAGTTCGTAGAGAAGGTTCGTATACTTATAATCTGCGGATTGGATTTGCTGAAGCTCTATCCCCGCCCGTTCGGCAAGCACCCGAAGCGCTTCGCCGAACTCGAGGTTCTCGTAGCGCATCAGGAACGTAAAAACGTCGCCGCCAAGCCCGCAGCCGAAACAATGCCATGATTGGCGTTCGGGAGAAACCATAAACGACGGGGTCTTTTCCTTATGGAAGGGGCAAAGCGCTCTAAAATTTCTGCCGGCAGGAGCAATCTTCACGTACCCCTGAAGGAACTGAACGACGTCGAGTTTTTCTTTTATGAGTTCAGTTGTGGAGCCAGCCATTGGTTAGAGATTAGGAGTTAGTAGTTAGAATTTAGGATTTAGGGGATTACCAATAAGTAATGAAATTCTACGCTCAAACATTATGAAAGACAAGAAAAATTGACAAAAAACATTGGCTATTTTATAAGCAAAGTAGCACAATTCCTATCCGTATGACGTAGAGGCTGTTCTTTTAAAAGGAGATGGTGTATGCCCGAGGAGATAACGAAGTTCAAAATCAGTGACGGGCCTCCGTTAATGGATTTGATGTTCTCGCTGTTCTATGGTCGTGAGGAAAAAACGCGACACGTGGTGATTTTCCACACCATCCATGAATACTACGGTCTCCCAGCTAACCTCCAGATCGTTATCGATACCATTAGTCGGAAAGATCCTGGTGGTACGCAGTGGGACTTCGGCGGCCATGGATTCTGCTACATGAGAGATTCAGGTGTTAAAAAAATCAATGTCACGGGTTCGTTTTCAACCGAAACACAAAAGGGTAGCATTGAAGCAACTGGTTTCGGTAAGCAGGATTAGATACTCAAGTGCCTCGCGCCACCGCGCGGGGCTTTTTTTATCTACTGCGCCGCACGCTTCACGGCAAACTCTGTTGTAGGGTAGATAACCGCTCCCCGAATCAGGAACGTTCCAAAAAATGCATGGAGGGCGGTGTTCAGGAAAACGTCGGAAAACGCATAAAAGAGCGCAATAGAAACAACGCCCCACCCGAACACGAGCGGGAGTTTTATCTTCCAGTGTAGATCTCAATAGAGTCCTGTACATAAAAAGAAAAAATATAGGTGGTAGCCGTATCATTAAA
>CAYHEU010000066.1:0-3662 GCA_964355785.1 uncultured Candidatus Saccharibacteria bacterium
GACCACGCGATTGTTCCATCGTCATCTTTGATTCCCGACGATCCCTCGGTGCTTTTAACAACCGCCGGAATGCAGCAATTCAAGCGGTATTTCACGGGCGAACTGGATCCGCTCAAGGACTTTAAAGATTTCTCCGGTAAGCCGACAAAAAACACCGCGTCCGTTCAGAAATCATTTCGCACGTCCGATATTGACGAGGTTGGCGACGAATCACACCTCACGTTCTTTGAGATGCTCGGCCATTTCTCGTTCGGTGGTTATTTCAAGAAAGAGACCATCGAGTGGACCTACGAGCTTTTAACGAAAGTATTCGGCATATCCGAAGAACGGATTTCGGCTACAGTATTTGAGGGCGATAAGACAGTCTCTTTTGACGAAGAATCATTTTTAAATTGGAGCAAACTTTTGCCGAAGGAGCGCATAAGAAAGGGATCGCGTGAAGACAATTTTTGGGGACCCGCAGGAACAGAGGGGCCGTGCGGAGCGTGCAATGAGGTGTATGTAGACGATATAGAAGTTGCCACTCTTGTATTTATGGAATACTACTGTCGTCCAGACAAGAGTTTAGAGAAATTGAAACAAAGAGGGGTGGATGTGGGCTGGGGATTCGAGCGGCTGGTGAGAGTTGTACAGAATAAGCCCACGATTTTTGAGACGGATTTGTTTGAACCACTTATGGCCATGATTCCTGCCGAGGATGTAAAGATTAAGCGGATTATCGCGGATCACATTCGAGGAGTTGTCCATTTAATTGCTGATGGTATTGAGCCAAGCAATAAAGATCGAGGGTATGTTTTGAGACGTCTATTAAGGCGTGCAGCATTTCATGCTATAGACATTGCTTCAGATCAGGCGGCTACACCACTAGATTCGACTACTCGAAAAAGCTGGAACGAAAGAGCATCTTTAAAGGAACTTGCAACGCTGGCAGTGAATTTAAGTTATTTTGACGTTAATGAAAAAAAAGATTTTATTTTCTCGGCAATTGATAAAGAGGTTAATTTTTTTGAGCTACTTAAATCTAGAAAGGAACTCCGTGATCTTATTCGTGATTATTTGAAATTAGACAAGCGTACTATTTCTGGAGAAGATACATTCCAATTATTTTCTACATTTGGTATTCCGATTGATTACATAAAAGATGAAGCGGCAAAAGCTAGATTGGGAGTTGATGTACTTGCTTTTGAATCAGCTTTTAAAAAGCATCAAGAAATCTCCCGCGCCGGGCAGGAGAAAAAATTCGGCGGGCACGGATTAATTTTGGACACAGGTGAACTCAAGGCCGGAAGTGAAGAAGAAGTGAAGAAGGTAACGCGGTTTCATACCGCAACACATCTCCTCCAGCAGGCGCTCCGCGATGTCTTGGGCCCGGAAGTGCACCAAATGGGGTCTGATATTACAACCGAGCGCACGCGTTTTGATTTTTCTTTTTCTCGCAAAATGACCCCCGAAGAAATAAAAAAAGTTGAGGAGATTGTGAATCAAAAAATCAAAGAGGATTTGCCGATGAAATATAAAGAAATGCCCAAAGACGAAGCTGTCAAAACCGGTGCGCTCCATTTCTTCAGGGAAAAGTATCCCGAGAAGGTGAAAGTGTATTATATCGGGAAATCGTTTGAAACCGCATACAGCAAGGAATTTTGCGGCGGGCCTCATGTAGCCCACACGGGCGAGATAGGGAAATTCAGGGTTTCAAAAGAGGAGGCGGTGGGCGCCGGTGTGCGGCGCGTGCGGGGGGTAGTTGAGCCATAAGTTTGCTATAATAAAAGAATAACCTTTATGTTTTCGGGCTTTCGCAAGGGGTTCAGCTATATCGAGTTTTTGATCGTGATTCTTGTGGTTACCGTTGTAAGCGCGGTCGTCTTTATCGTCTTGAATCCAGTTGAACTTCTGAAACAATCACGCGATTCGGTGCGTCTCTCGAATATCGCGGAACTCAGCAAAGCCATTAATCTTTTTGAAATTGATAGTCCCGGCGGGAACTTGGGTACCCGACTCACTACTTATGTATCCATACCTGACCCCGCCGCGAATCCGGAGACCGGATCGAATTGCGATGGTATCGGTCTTCCCGGGCTTCCGAACGGGTGGGCGTACCATTGCGTGAGACCGGAGAATCTTCGGAGGGTTGACGGCAAAGGATGGCTCCCTCTTAATTTCACAATTCTTCCCTCAGGCCCTCCTTTCGCCACGCTCCCCGTTGACCCGGTGAACGCAACTTCTTCCGGCCTCTATTACGCATATATTCCGGGCGGAAGTTATGTGCTCACATCCTCTCTCGAATCTCCAAAAAATCTTCGGAGCCAGGCGGTGAATGATAGAGGAACGGATGACACACGGTATGAAGTTGGTACAGATTTTCAGCTTTGGACGGAGGCATCGGGGCTTAAGGGATACTGGAAATTCGAAAATAGCTTTTTGGATTCGAGTAACCATGGGAATAATGGCAGTCCCTACGGCGGCACGCTCTTCGCTGCAGGGAAACAGGGACTTGCCGCTATTTTCGACGGAGTGAACGATTATGTCGAGGTTCCTTATTCCCAGTTTTTAAATCCTCAGAGCTTTACGATTGCGGCGTGGGCGAACTTTCAAGGAGGATCTGGACCTCTTTCGATTGTAAATTCGAAACGGATGGGAACAAAGCCTCTTGTTCTGGGAGGGTCGACTATAAAGCGAGGTTACTTTGTCGACGTTCTTAATAATCGCTGGCGGGCGGGTATCGGAGAGGCTGATGCGTCGTTCGAGACCTCTTCGTGGATTACGCTTTTTGGCACTGCGGCCGAGGTGGGAAAGTGGACGCATCTTGCGGTGACATATGACGGTTCGACACTTCGCTTTTATAACGATGGAGTCCTCGTCGCTTCCGAGAGCGCGTCACTCATAGTGAACAACCAGAATCCTCTTATCTTTGGTCGCGCCGAGAGCACCCCCTATTACAATTTCAACGGTTTCCTCGACGAAGTCCGCATTTATGAGCGTGCACTTCGAGCACAGGACATCGCCGCGATTTACAACGCCACTAAATAAAAACCTTAACATCGTTTGTGTTCAACGCTTTTTTGAAACCGCAAGAAGAGAAATTTTTTGTTCTTGTCGTTACCGAGTCGGAGAAGAAAGGATTTCTCCTTAGCGCGAGGAGTGACCGAACGCTTGCGCTTCTCAAAAAATGGAAAGAGCTCGACCTCGAGCGTTTCTTTAAAAAGTGGTATCTTTTGCGGAGGAAATGGAACGTGATTGTCTCAGCCGGGGCTCCGTTTGTTTTCACCGCCGTATTTCCAATTTTTCTGAAGAGGGGAGAAGCAGGAGTTCCGCTCTCGGAGGGGGAGCTCGATAATCTTTTCGGGAAGACGGCGAGCGCGATGTTTAATCAGTATCGAGAAGAGGCAAGCCGAACCCTTAATCTCAAAGAAGCCGATATCGTGCTCATTGAAAGCAGAATATATGATTTCAAGATCGACGACCATCTTGTGCTTGATCCTTTAGGTTTCGTTCCAAAAAAACTCGAGGCAACGGTGGAACTTACGTTCGTGAAGAGAGATCTCTACGAGCATTTAAGGCCGCTTATCCGGCGTCGCGCGTCGTTCCGATTCCTTGAAGCAACACGGGCAGGCCTTTATGCCTTGAAGAAGATTTCGAAAGGGGAGGTCGGGATTATCAGTATA
>CAYHEU010000067.1:0-3583 GCA_964355785.1 uncultured Candidatus Saccharibacteria bacterium
TTGGTTATCCGGAGACCTTCGCACAGTAACTACCCTCCATGAAACTCTCTATCGGTATCGTAGGACTCCCAAACGTGGGGAAGTCAACACTTTTCAAAACGCTTACCAAACAATCGGTGCATATTGCGAACTACCCGTTCGCGACCATTGACCCTAATGTGGGCGTGGTTCCCGTTCCCGATGAACGGCTCACGAAGCTTGCCGAAATCAGCAAGTCAAAGAAGATAATTCCAGCCATCGTGGAGTTCTACGACATCGCGGGGCTGGTAAAGGGCGCGAACAAGGGCGAGGGGCTCGGCAATCAATTTCTCTCGCACATCCGCGAAACGCAGGCGATTGTGGTCGTTTTACGAGTGTTCCAAAATTCGGAAATCATCCACGTAGAAAACTCTGTTGATCCTCTGCGCGATTTGGAAATTATCAACATCGAGCTTGCTTTAAAAGATCTCGAAACGGTGGAGAGGCGACTTCACAAAACGGAGGGCGAGGCAAGGACCGGAAAAAAAGAAGCAATTCAAGAATGCGAAGCGCTCCTTGAGATCAAAAAATGCCTCGAATCGGGCCAACCGCTCACGACCCTCGTCGTGCCCAATTCTTCATATTCTCAAATTCTCAAGAATATTGGAATAAAAGAATTGAATCTGCTCACTGCAAAAAAACAGCTTTATTTATTGAATGGAATAGAGAAAGAAGTCCCCGAAAAACTTAAAGAAAAAATAAAGTCTTTAGGAGCAGATTATCTTATTGCCGACCTCGGAAGCACGGAGGCAATTCAGGAACCCTTCGACGAGCTCAGGGCAGTCGAACTGCTTATAAAAAAGGCCTACGAAATTTTAAATTTAATAAGTTTTCTTACGACTGGCGAAGACGAAACTCGCGCCTGGACAATAGAAAAAGGAACAAAAGCGCCGCAAGCCGCGGGTGTGATCCACACCGATTTTGAAAAGAACTTCATCCGCGCTGAAGCTATAAATTGGCAAAAACTTTTGGAAGCGGGGGATTGGAGCAAGGCGAAACAGAAGGGATGGATAAGGCTGGAGGGAAAAGAATACGTCATAGCCGATGGCGACGTGATTGTGGTGCGGCACGGCTAGATATCATACATTTTTGCTGCGTTCTCGATACCGTGGGAAGACCCAAAGAGAAGCGATCCGCCGTGGTAACCAGAAAGAACACAGTTCATCCTTGGTCCAGCCTCGGATTTCTCGAGGAGGCACACGAAGTAGAAGTGATCACCGACCTGGGTGAAGAGGAAATAATTCCGTTCAACTACCTACTACATGAGTCCCCCAAGGTCGGGGATAACATAGAGGTGGAGGTACAATACGGACGTTTCAGCAAACTTCCTTATCTCTCCCCGCTACTTTCAGGACTTCCTCCACTGCCATCCCCCCCAAATGAGGAATTAATCGCGTCGCAGAAGAGCCGCACCGAGAGTCTCGTCGTCCGCAAACTCTATCTCGCCGCCTGTGGGCAAACCTCGTCCCAGGCGGCTTATTTTTTTTGTGAATGGTGAGAGTTCTTTCGTAATGAGCGTCGTATTGAAATCGCCACTTGAAGTCGGGTTGAATGCGAGAATAATTTCGTCTGCTTGACCGCCAGAGCTTGTGGTTCGGCTTTGCTCACCATAAACCGAAAGGCCATTAAGCTCCTTCTGAATAAAGCTCTTTAAACCTTGAAGTCGGAGTTTCTGGGAATTCCCCAAAATGCCGGTCTTTGAGATCGGCCCCAAGATCAAATAACGGCCGTTGAATTTCTTCGTGTTCTCGATCGAAATGAGATCGGTCTCTTTCTCGACAATCGCGATAATGCTTTGGTTGCGCTTCGTGTCTCCGCACATCCCGCAGAGATTTCCCTGATTCTGGTGCACAAAAAAACAGCGCTCGCAGATTTTAAGTTTTTTAAGATCATCTATATCCGCCGCGAGCTGGTCAATCTCGTTCTTCCCTTGATTCACGAGATAAAAGGCGAGGCGGATTGCCTGCCGCGGGCCGATCGAGGGAAGTTCCGCCAAGCGGTCTGCGAGTTTCTTCAAAGGATCTGGGAGTAACATAAGGTTATGATACCAACGTATATTTGTATCTCAAGATACTTCTATCTCTTCATACTTTCTTTCAATACTTCGGAATGTCACGCGTTCAGGATCGAAACGGAGGGCAATACTCCCCAAAGGACCGTTTCGGTGCTTCGCAATGTTCACTTGGGTAAGATTCTGCTCCTCGGGAGCGATATCAATTCTGTCTTGATTCTTGCGATAAAGGAGAATCACGACGTCCGCGTCCTGCTCAATACTTCCCGATTCGCGAAGATCCGAGAGTCGTGGAATTTTATTGTCACGCTGGTCAACGCCGCGAGAAAGCTGGGAAACCGCAATCACTGGCACATTCAATTCCCGTGCGAGGGCCTTGAGGCCGCGCGATATTTCCGTAACCTGCTGCACCATGTTCTCCGAATTCGTCCGCGCGGCAATGAGCTGAAGATAATCCACAACCAATAGCCCAAGCCCATGCTCAATTTGAAGCCGCCGCGCCATGGAGCGCATCTGCATAATGTTGGGAGAGGGGGTGTCGTCAATAAAGATATTCACGCGCGAAAGGCGATCAAGGGAATTCTGGATCATCTCGAACTCCAGATCGTCCGTAATGCGCCCCGTGCGCAGTTTCCAAAGCGGCACCTGGGACTCCGCCGCGATCAGTCGGTCAACAACTTGCTCCCTCGACATCTCGAGCGAAAAAATTCCCACGGGCAAACCCGTTTTGATTGCCGCATTTCTCGCAATATCGAGCACAAGCGTCGTTTTTCCGAGCGAAGTGCGGGCTCCCACAATGATCAAGTCCGATTTCTGAAATCCGGATAGTAAATTATCGAGCCCGTCAAATCCGCTGGGAATCCCGCGGAGCTGGCCTTTGCCTTGATGAAGCTGTTCGATCCTGTCGTAGGCGGTCTTGAGTTCATCCTTCACGGGGACAAAATTCTTCGACATTGAACGCTGGGAGATCGCCATGATCTTCTGCTCTATGCCGTCCAAGAGTTCCTCAACATCTTTCGCGGTATCAAATGCCTCCTCAGTAATTTCCGCGGAAGTTCTGATAAGATCGCGCAGAATTTTTTTTTCTTTTACAACCTTCGCGTAGTGTTCGATGTGGGATGCGGTCGGCACCTTATTCGTAAGATCGGCGAGATAGCTCGATCCTCCAATTTCAGTTAAAAGGTTCTTTTCCTTAAGGCGGCTTGTTAAACTCAAGATGTCCACGGGCTGCCGCTTTTCGTAGAGCTCTATCATCGTCTCAAAAATCCTCTCGTGCGCGGGGGAGTAAAAATCTTTCGCGGTCAAAATATCCGCGACTTTGATGATAGCGTTTTTATCTATAAGCAGGGCGCCCAAGACGGACTGTTCAACTTCTAAATCCTGCGGTGGAATTTTTAGTTGGGATTTCTTTGACATATTACGAATAACAAATCGGTTACGAATTTACGAATGATGAGTGATTTTGCGGTAGAGTTTTTCGATTGCGAAGCCGATTAAATATACAATTATGGCGTTTAACAACAACGAAATGATATATATGGAAAATAGAATCAT
>CAYHEU010000068.1:0-3577 GCA_964355785.1 uncultured Candidatus Saccharibacteria bacterium
CGACAAGCCGAATGTTAATAAAATTAAGCGGCTCCAAATACGCGCTTAATTTTGACTTGATTCTTTTTAGTCCTTTGGCTTTGGCAATGACTCTGCCCAGTTTTTCCGTGTAAAGATGGACCGTCGCGTCAACTTCTCCATTTTCTTCTTTTGCCAATACTAAGGCCTCGGTAAAATACTCGGTCATATAATAAGAATTATAACAGAAGCAATGATTGAATGTTTGACTTTGGTTTTAGTTGCGTATAACTTATCGTTAGAACTATTGAAAAAAAATTCTTTATATAGAGAGGATACTGTTATGAAAGTGAGAGTCAATGAAGAAAGAGCGCTCGCGGTATTTAAAGCGCTCGAAAATCAGTACGTCAACAAAGAAAAGGGTGGAGTATTTCAAACATCCACCCTGCCCCAGGACCGATTCGTCCCGCAAGTAAGCGAACGCGAATATTCGAATTGGCACTTCTTTCTGTCGTTGTTTGAAAGAGGCGGTATTGTGTCCGGAGATACAATGAAATTCCTTTGGCAGCTCCACCAGGACTTGCCCGAGCTCTACGATCCCCAAGCCGTGGCTATTAAATGGACGCCAGCCAAAATTGAAGACGCTTTTATGGCGGTTGCGCCAAAGATTCTCAAAAATAACGGCACCGGTGAAATTGGCGCGGGCTCGTTAAGTTATAAACTTGACGAACATACCGCCACCTGGCATCGCAACGCAACTACACTCCACAAGCATTGGGGCGGCGACGTCCGCAATGTCTTTTGGGGCGTTACAGAATTTGAAGAGGCCTTCAGACGGGTGGACTATCGCCAAAATAAAGCCGGCTTCAAAGGAATGAGAAGAAAAATATTTTCTTTGTTAACCATCTGGCTTCAGGAAAAAAATCTCATTCCGTTGTTCCCTGGACCTATCCCGGTGGACTTTCATGCAATGAGGGTTCTTTGGGAAACCGACATCCTCCGGCTCAATGACCTTGCTAAACCGTTTGAACCTAAAGAAGGGCAACACAGCCCGGCCCTCGCAGGCAAAACTACTGTCCGAGTTAGCGAGAAATTTATGGATACCATTGCCAAATGGTCTCAAAAATTCCTGGCGAAACACGAGATGAGCCATTTAGTCATTAACCCGGCCTTGTGGCTTTTGTCGCGAGATTTCTGTGCAGAACTATTCCAAAACACAACTTTTGCCCGGAAATCAGAGAGCGCGCGAATACCGGGCAGAAAGACCGCCGGGCCAATGACCGCCGGGCGCATGCGCCACTTCCGCAGAACGAAGCTTCTAATGCGTTTCACCGAAGCGGAAGACCTGCGCAAAAACCCGTCCCTTTGGCCCAAGGGTTACAAGGACCCGTGTAGTCACTGTCCCGTTGAGCAGTGGTGTTCCTGGGCCATCCCGGCTGCTCCTTATTATACGTGGGGCATCCTGGTTCGTTCCGGTCCCCGTGTTCCTTATCACACTCAACAAATACCGGGAATAGTAGCTTCTTCAAGCTATAAATCCCGGAAACGAAACCGCAAGTAGCCGAGCCTAACCCGCTCGGCCCTTTTTTTATAAACATCTTACAAACAAAAGTTTGCCAAATCTATTGAATCTATAAGAAAACTCCTGTATGATTTTATCGGAAACATTCCTAATTTAATATATCCGAACTAAAAATATTGGTGCGGGAGGGGAGAAAATGAAAGGAATTCCGAATGCCCAAATTGCCGCCTACGTGCGGCAAGACGTGGAGAAAGTACTCCGCAACGCGTCAGTTGTTATCCATCTGACCAACGCCGACCCTATTATCATCAACAACGAAACTCCGCGCCTGCAGGTCATCGCCGTTATCGGTCCCGGCTACTACCCCCAACTGAAACTCCATTTTTCGGAAGCGGTGCTTTTGGAGATTGGCATCGGTTACTCCTACTCCTACCACGAGACCAAGGTTCCGAAAGCGCTCCGGTGTAAAAACCAATGGTGCGAGAGCAAACTGACTCGCATTAGAAGACGCCATCAGGTGGTTCGAATCACCGCCGAACAATATCTGCAAATCGCGCCATTGCTATTCGCTGAAATGCAGAGGATCGTCAACCGGCGTATCGCAGCTCGCAAGAAACGCAATCATTTGAACCCACCTTACAAACCCGTTATCCGACTCTTCCACAGTCACCGCAAAAGCACTCTGTTCAACTGGGGCGAAAAGATAATCGCTCATCCCGGCTCCCGTTTCTCGGTATCCGCCCTGGACGAGCATGTTCTCTCCGACGTCTACTGGCTGGAACAGCAAACCGACACGGCCCATCGCGGAAAAACCGAGGGTCTCGCCCACCGAATAGCCAAACGACTGTCGCGGTATGCCAGGAATGGCACCCGCTGGCGCCCTGAAAAACTCAAGGGACTTCGGGACGTGGATGACATGATCGAGAACAGCAATCTCCCGGTCTACAAACGCGCCGAAGTACTACGGCTAATCAAGGACAGCCCGAAACGCCGGCCTGTGTACGAGCACTTTCGCAACGAGCTGGAACTACGCCTTGGCAGTGACGACAATATCGCACCGGAAACCCGGCTCATCCGCCAGACGCTGCCCCATCCCGAAGAGCGTCTTTCTGTTCTTCGTCGTAAAGAAATCGAGCGACACATCAAGGACGTGGAACGCAAGCTTGGCTGGGATGATTCTCTGGTCGCGAGCTATCGACAAAGAATTTCCAGCTCCCCAGCATGGAATAATCGTTACCAGATTCAAGTAACCACGGGACTCGGACGCAAAGATTGTATTGTGTTCGAGATGTCCCATAGCCTACCCACCGAAACCGCCGCACTGAACGAAAACCCATCCGAGCATGAAGAAGCTGCCACGCCTGCGCCTGTATAACCCCAAAGCGGGACATGCGGGCCAGGCGCTTTTTTATCAAAATCACCTCCCTCTTGGCCTTGTAGTGATCCACCATAGGCGGACTACTGCGGGGTTGACAAGGAAAGCCACCATGCTAAAATGGAACATATCGCTTAACAGGCGATTTTTTGTTGGGAAAATCAAAATATATATGGGTAAACGTCTGGCTTTTCTGCTTGCTTTAACCAGCATAAACGTGGTTTTTGCCGCAGGAGAGCTTACTACATTCGCAAACCCTAATAACATTGGGTTTAATATGGGAAAGCCCGCGACGAGCGAGTCAACTGTAATTATTTATGACGGAGCGATAGCCGCCAGATCTTCGTTGTCGAGCGTGAAGCAGATAAAAATCACGCCTTCTTACGAGATTGCCGATACAGACAATATGACGGTGACCGGCTATTCAAGCACAGAAGCCGAAACCGATGACACGCCGTTTATAACCGCTACCGGTAAATACGTTTTCCCGGGAGTGGCGGCCAGTAATGTTCTGCCTATAGGAACCAAATTCCGGTTGCCAAAACTTTTTGGCGATAGGATTTTCGTTGTCGAAGACAGAATGCATTCGCGATATAATGGCAAAAAATGGGTGGATATCTGGTTTAACAGCCAGGACAAAGCGATAAAATTCGGCAAAAGAACTTCGCAGATAGAAATTTTAGAGGGCTAATCCCTTTTGGGAGTTAGTCGTATAGAATCGA
>CAYHEU010000069.1:0-3470 GCA_964355785.1 uncultured Candidatus Saccharibacteria bacterium
GTGTCGGTCTCGGAGATGAAACGATGCCCGTGCTGCAAGAGACTTTCTTTGAGTTCTTTATAGTTTTCTATGATGCCGTTGTGTGCGAGCCAGATGCGCGAAGAGCAGTCGTGATGAGGATGCGCGTTTTCTTCGGTCACGCCCCCGTGCGTTGCCCAACGGGTGTGCGCGATGCCGGTTGTGCCGGAGAAAACCTCTCTTTCCCGAAGAGCGTTCTCGAGATTTATGACCTGGCCGATTTTCTTTTCCGACCTCACGCCGCTCGAGGTTATGAGCGCAACGCCCGCGGAATCGTATCCGCGGTACTCAAGCGACCTCAGGCCGTGGAGGAGGATAGAGAGCGCGTTTTGTTTTCCGGTATAGGCGACGATGCCACACATGGTTCTTTGAGCGGGTAAGGGGAGTCGAACCCTCGTATCCTGCTTGCCCCGTTACCACAACAAGGATTGCTTGCGGTTTTTGGAGCGGGCGATGGGAATTGAACCCACGCTCCGATCTTGGAAGGATCGTGTACTACCACTATACTACGCCCGCAAGTGATAGCTCCTTATCCTTGTTATGGTACGGGGCTTGGAAGGCAGGCGCACTGCCACTGTGCTACACTCGCAGATTCGGATTCGCGGGATCCTCGCAACGATAGTTTCGCTTTCGCTCAAATCGTTGCGGGAGAAAACTGGAGTAATAACCGCTATACGATACCCGCCTTCGTCCCGCGCCTCAGCGAGACTTCGGTCGCCGACGCTCCAAAACTTTGGCGACGGAGCGCGGGCAAGCCCGCTATCACCGCATAGGCGAGAAACAGCTTAAATGTAGCATCAGCCCTTGATTATTTCAATAAAATCGGTTAGAAATAATTCAGCCAAGCCCCTTTGACCAACAACGAAGCCGTTTCGCACGACATCTTCTCCCGTATATTCTTTCGTGTCCCGCGTTCGGTGCTTGTGGCTGGTCAAGGGGGCTCGGTTTATCTTAATGATTCACCTGCCTAGACGCGCAAAAATTTTTCTGAGCTTCCTTGTGATTGTGATTGGCGGATACCTCCTTGCGAGCCTGATTCGCGGTTCGAACAGTGTACCGGCGGAATTCTTCGAGGCGCGCCTCCAAGGAGCGCTCATTGCGCAGAAAATCGTGAGCCTTTCGAATCAATCAACGGAAGACCTGAAAACCATAGGCGAACTCGATAGACAAGGTAGGTTTACCGAAGCGCTTGAGCTTACCGCACGCATTGCGGATCAGAGCCGGGAAATTCGCGACCAGGCAATCGGCCTTTCGAGAGAAATTGAGAGGATGACAACCTCTCTCTCTTCGGTAACTTCGATTGAGGCGAGAGAGGCGGCTCTTGAATCCATTTCCGGGCGGCTCGCCTTGATCAGTCGGCTCATAAACTACAGCGGATATTTGGGGCAGCTCCTTGACGCCCTCCGGAACAGGTTCACCGGTTCGGTAGGAAATCAGCGGGTAGCAGACCTTATCACGCAGATTAACGCGGAGATTGAGGCAATCAACGGGTTCAACGACCGGGCGACTCGCGCGATGGAGAAATTTGATGCGATAATGAAGGAATAAAACTGGCTTATTTTTCTCGATTAACTCATGGGCATGTAGCTCAACGGCAGAGCAGCCGTCTTATACACGGCCGGTTCCTGGTTCGAATCCAGGCATGCCCACACTTCGACTCGCGCTACCTTGGTCTGAGCTAAGTCGAAAGCTCGCTCAGTGTAAACAAAAAAACCGTCCCGCTTAGCGGGACGGTTTTTTGAGTTCACGTCGCGGCGACCGGTTTTATCTTGAACGGCTTTAGGAGATTGTAAAATTCCTCCTGCTCGAGAGTTTCTTTTTCCATAAGAGTTTTCGCGATTTTCTCGAGCGCTTTTCGGTTTGAGGTGATTATTCTTACCGCTACTTGGTATGCGTGGGAAATGAATTTTCTGATCTCGCCGTCGATCTCGGTTGCGATTTTTTCGGAGTAGTTTTTCTCGGTTGCGATCTCGCGCCCGAGGAAGATGAGTTCCTCCGTTTTTCCAAAAGTCATGGGACCCAAAGAATCACTCATGCCGTATTTCGTAACAAGTCGGCGCGCGATCTCGGACGCCTGTTTCAGGTCGTTCGAGGCGCCGGTTGAAATGTCGTTGAATTCTGTTTTCTCCGCGGCGAATCCCGCCATGAGCACCGCGAGGTCATTTAAGAATTGCCTCTTTGTGCGGAGCCGTTGTTCTTCGATGGGGAGTTTGAGCGTATAGCCGCCGGCAAACCCTCGGCTCACGATCGAAACTTTGTGTACGGGGTCGGAGTCTTTGAGCGTTGCGGCGACGATCGCGTGCCCTCCCTCGTGGTAGGCGGTGATTTTTTTCTCCCGGTCCGAAATCACACGGCTTTTCCGCTCGGGCCCGAGAAGCACCTTCTCAACGGACTCGTAAAAATCGTTCTGGATTATGCTCTTCCGTCCGCGCCGCGCCGCGAGAATAGCCCCTTCGTTCATAAGGTTTGCAAGGTCCGCTCCCGTAAATCCCGGAGTTCTTGCCGCAATTTTTTTGAAGTCCGTATCGGGAGCAATGGCCTTGCCGCGTGCGTGGATTCGGAGGATCGCTTCGCGGTCGGCAAGGTCGGGAAGATCCAATATCACCCGCCGGTCAAATCTGCCCGGGCGGAGAAGCGCGGGATCAAGAATATCGGGCCTATTCGTTGCGGCAAGCACGATCACTCGCGTTTCGCGTTCGAAACCGTCGAGTTCCACGAGAATTTGGTTCAGGGTTTGTTCTCTTTCGTCATTCCCTCCGCCCAAGCCCGCGCCGCGCTGGCGGCCGACCGCGTCGATCTCATCTATAAAAAGTATTGAAGGAGCGGCGCGTTTCGCGGTTGCGAACGCATCGCGGGTCCGCGCGGCACCGACCCCCACGAACATCTCGACGAATTCGGAGGCAGAGATATGGAAAAAAGGCACGTTTGCTTCTCCCGCAACCCCTCTTGCGAGAAGAGTTTTCCCGGTTCCAGGCGGTCCCATGAGAAGCACGCCCCGCGGGATACGGGCGCCGAGATCGAGAAATTTTTTCGGGTTTTTAAGGAAATCAACGACCTCGAAAAGTTCCTCTTTCGCCTCCTTGAGCCCCGCGACGTCTTTGAACGTTACCCTCTCTTTAGCGAGTCCGGATGAAAGGCGGACGCTCGAGCGGCCGAAATTGAAGGCCTGATTCACGCCCGTGCGCGCTTGCCGGAACATCATCCAGAAGAAAACCCCGATGATGATAAGCGGGAGGAGCGTGGGGATAAGGATGCTCGCCCAGAATTGCCATCCGGACTGATTCTCGATAAATACATCAACTTTTTGGAGTGCCGCGGGTTCTACGCCGAAATTCTTCAAGGTTTCGGTGAGTCCCGCTTCAGCCTCTTTCTTTGATTGAAAATTCGTTCCGTCCACGAGTTTTATCTCGAGATCTTCCCCGTTTATTTTGATTTGACCCACTTCGCCTTTC
>CAYHEU010000070.1:0-3399 GCA_964355785.1 uncultured Candidatus Saccharibacteria bacterium
AACACGAATATCCTCAAGCGCAGTGCGGGAGAAAAGCCTACTTGCAAAGGACTGACCGAATTCCTTGCCGTCGCTTCTTAAAAATTCTACCCCTTCTTTGGTTTTACAATCTTCTTCCCGCACAATCATATCCTGCGCAACGTCAATAAGCCGCCGCGTGAGATATCCCGCTTGGGCAGTCTTCAGGGCCGTGTCAGTGGTCCCCTTTCTCGCTCCGTGAGTTGAAATGAAATATTCAAGCACGTTCAGCCCCTCCTTGAGCGAGGATTTAATGGGAAGTTCAATCGTCTCTCCGCGCGGGTTTTGCACGAGCCCCTTCATTCCCATCATCTGAATAGGCTGAGCCCATGAACCTCTCGCCCCCGAATCAATAATCTGGTAGACGGAGTTTCCCTGCGGCAAACTCTGGCTCACCAGTTTTGCAATTTTATTTTTCGCTTGATCCCATGCACCAATAGTTCTCGCACGCCGTTCATCCTCGGTCAAAAGTCCCTGGCTAAACTGATCGCGAATAAGCGAAGCTTGCTTCTCGGTCTCCTCAAGAATTTTTTTCTTATCGCTCGGGATAACAAGGTCGGCCATCGCCCACGTGATTCCCGACCGGGTCGCCATTTCAAATCCCAAAACTTTTATTTTGTCTAAAACTTCCGAAACTCTATCGAAGTCACTATGTTCAAGAATTTTCTCGATTACCTTGTGGAGTCGTTTTTTGTTCAAGGTTTCGTTCACAAAATCGGTCGCTCCTTTTCCTTCAAGCACCTTGTTGAAGATAAGCCTCCCCACCGTGGTTCCAAGGCGGCCGTTCGGTGAAAGAATCTCGATTGGTTGTCGAACCGCAACCGCGCCTTGGTCGTACGCCATAAGCACATCTTCAGTATCCCTGAAAACTTTGAATGGAGGATTGAATCGTTCATCGGGCGAAGTAAGGTAGTATATCCCGAGCACCACGTCCTGCGTGGGGCCGGTGATAAGATCTCCCGTCGATGGTTTTAAAAGATTTTTCCCGGATGCCATAATCTCCGCGGCTTCTTTCTGCGCAATGTCAGAGAGCGGAACATGCACCGCCATTTGGTCGCCGTCGAAATCGGCGTTAAATGCCACACACACGGAGGGAGGGATCTGAATCGCGAGGCCCTCGACCAAAAGCGGCTTGAACGCCAGTACGCTCAAGCGGTGGAGTGTCGGCGCGCGATTCAAGAGAATCCGCCTGTCTTTGATAACGTCTTCGAGAATAGCCCAAACTTCGTCCCCCGCCTGCTCGATTAGGCGATTTGCGCTCCGAATATTATGCGCAAGACCCTTCTTAATCGCCTGGCTGATCACGAACGGACGGAAAAGCTCGAGCGCCATCTTTTTCGGAAGACCGCACTCATTTATCGAAAGCTTCGGCCCCACCACAATTACCGAGCGGCCGGAGTAGTCCACGCGCTTCCCGAGCAAATTTTGCCGGAAGCGGCCTTGCTTACCCTTCAGCATATCCGCAAGGGAGCGGAGCGGGCGGCGCTGGGAAGACATCTGTTGAACCCCGAAGCGCGCGGAGTTATCAATTAGGGCATCAACCGCTTCCTGAAGCATTCGTTTCTCGTTCTTAATGATAACCTCCGGCGCCCTAATCTCTAAAAGTTTCTTGAGGCGATTATTGCGATTAATAACTCTTCGATAAAGGTCGTTTAAATCCGAGGTGGCGTAACGACCGCCATCCAAGGCCACCATTGGGCGGAGATCAGGAGGAAGCACCGGGAGAACGGTCATCACCATCCATTCCGGGCGGTGGTTGTTTTTAATCATCGACTTTAGCATCTTTAAAAGCCGCAAAAGTTTTATCTCAGAGAGAGGATTTTTTGAAACCTCGAGTTCTTTTTCGATTCGCTGAGCTTCATGCCGCAAGTTCATTTTCTCGAGAATCTCTCGCACCGCCTCCGCGCCGCTTCCTGCCTTGAAAATATTTCCGAAACGACGAGAGAGGCTGAAGTACTCGCTCTCTGTTAATACCTTTCCGGGGCGCAAATTTTCGAGGAAAACTCTCATTTGAGCAGCGGCCGTATTGAGCTCTGTTTTCCCGCCTTTATCTATATTCCCCACCACCTTGAGGTGCGCCTTAAGTTCCTTATCGAGCTCCGCAAGCGTCTTCTTTCGATTTTCTTCGTCAACTTCCGTCACGACATAATCTACGTAATAAATTACACGGCTCAGTTTCACCGAAGAAACCTCGAGAAGGAGGCTCAAGCGGGAAGGAACGCTCTTCAGGAACCAAATGTGGCTCACGGGCGTGGCAAGCGCAATATGACCGAGCCGCTCTCTCCGGACAACCGATCGGGTAACCTCAACACCGCACTTGTCGCACACAACCCCTTTGTAGCGCACACGCCGATACTTGCCGCAGTAGCATTCATAATCCTTCGTAGGACCAAAAATCCTTTCGGAGAAAAGCCCGTCCTTCTCCGGACGCTGTGTACGATAATTGATAGTTTCAGGCTTTAAAACTTCCCCGTGGGACCATTTCAAAATATCATCGGGAGAGGCAACGGCGATCTTCAATGCTTTAAAATCTTCCGGACGATCGGTTTCTGATTCATACATCGGCTCAATGTTGAAACCAAGGGCCTTAAGCTCATTTAAGAGCACATTGAAGGAGGCCGGGAGGTTCGGTCCCTTGATTGTCTCACCACGAATGATTGACTCGTAGGCCGCGGAACGGCCGAGCACGTCGTCGGATTTGATCGTAAGCATCTCCTGAAGCGTCTGCCGTGCGCCGTATCCTTCAAGGGCCCACACTTCCATCTCTCCGAATCGCTGACCTCCGAACTGGGCTTTTCCTCCCAAAGGCTGCTGCGTAATTAAAGAGTAGGGACCGATTGAGCGCATGTGCACTTTGTCCTCAACGAGGTGGTTCAGTTTCATGATATAAATCTGGCCTACGGTAACCGTCTTATCAAATGACTTACCGGTTCTTCCGTCGTAGAGCGTTACTTTTCCGTCCTCGGGAAGCCCGGCTTTTTTGAGCTCTTCGCGAATTTCTTCTTCTTTTGCCGAATCAAGGCACGGCGTTACCGCACGGTATCCCAACTTCTCCGCGGCCCAACCAAGATGCGTTTCCAAAATTTGTCCGAGGTTCATGCGCGAAACAACGCCCAATGGATTCAGAATAATATCCACCGGAGTCCCGTCCTCAAGATACGGCATGTCTTCAACGGGGCGCACCTGGGAAATCACCCCTTTGTTTCCGTGCCGGCCCGAGAGTTTGTCTCCCGCCTGAACTTTTCTGATTTGCGCGACCTCAACCTGAATTCGCTTGATGATACCTGGTTCAAGTTCGTCCCCGCGATCACGGGAGAAAATCTTGACGCCCACGACCCTCCCGCGCTTGCCGTGAGGCAATACGAGCGAGGTAAGATCGGA
>CAYHEU010000071.1:0-3328 GCA_964355785.1 uncultured Candidatus Saccharibacteria bacterium
GTTTTCTTTTCAATAAGCGCTCTTACTTTTGGGTTTTGCGACCTAAAGTTAATCAACGCCATCGGATGGATGCCGATTTTTGAGGCAATAATGAACTCTTCGCGGGCAAGTCCGACGCCGGAATTTGGCAAAAACGATATCTCAAAAGCTTTTTCCGGAATGGCGACGTTCACCATTATTTTTGTCTTAGGCTTCGGAATTTTTTTCACATCGTGCTCAAGAACTTTGAATTTCAATATTCCTTTATATATCAGCCCTTCGCTTCCCGTAGTGTCCACCGTGATCGCGTCGCCGGTTTTTATTTTCCTCGTGGCATTCTCCGTTCCCACGACAGCCGGGATGCCAAGCTCACGGCTCACGATAGCCGCATGCGATGTGCGGCCGCCTTCGTTCGTGACGATCGCGGAGGCGATTTTCATGATCGGTTCCCAATCGGGATCTGTTATATCGGTCACGAGTATCTCCCCCTTCTTGAACATGCCGATGTTTTTCGCGTCCAGGATTACGCGCGCCTTCCCCGTGGCAATGAGGGAACCAACGGAAGCCCCGCGGACGATAGCCTCGCGTTTTTCAAGCAGGCGGTATTCTTTGATCTTCGAGAAATCCCGGCCGGCGTGTATCGTCTCCGGCCGCGCCTGGACGATATAGAGCTCTCCCGTGATGCCGTCCTTCGCCCACTCCATATCCATCGGCGTCCATTTCCGATTCCTTTTTGAATAGTGCTCTTCTATAAGAAGGCCCCATTTGGCGAGCGTAAGAGCTTCTTCGTCGCTTATCACAAACTCCATGCGTTCTTTTGCGGTAGTCGGGATGACGCGGGTCTGTTTGATTCCCGCGCCGTGAAGCGCGGAGTATATCATCTTCTCGCGCTTCACGCCCAAACGTTTGTCGATGACCGGCCGCAAATTTTTCATTCCCATGCCTTTTTTCCAAACAAGAAACTCGTCTGGCGTTACGCGACCCTGAACAATCATTTCCCCTAATCCCCAGACGGAGTTTATGAGCACCACATTGGGGAAACCGGATTCGGTGTCAAGCGTAAACATCACGCCCGAGGCGCCCTTGTCGGAACGCACCATTTTTTGAACTCCCACAGAAAGGGCGACTTTGAAGTGGTCAAATCCCTTATCCACGCGGTAGGAAATCGCTCTGTCCGTAAAGAGAGAAGCCATCGCCGCCCGTACTGCTTGAAGAAGCTTTTCTTCCCCGCGAATCCCTAAGTAAGTTTCGTGTTCGCCTGCGAAACTCGCGCCAGGCAAGTCTTCGGCAGTCGCCGAAGAACGAACCGCCACATCGGCATTCCGGCCGTATCTTTTCTCGAGCTTGCGGTAAGAACTTCGAATTTCATCCTTGAGAACGGCTGGAAATTCCGCCGTTTTGATGGACTCGCGGATAAACTTGGCGCGCAAAGCCAGATCCTTAAGGTTGCTTGTCTTGAGGCCCGCTAGCTTCTTGTGGATGATTTTTTCGAGGCCGGTTGTTTTGAGAAAGAAACGATAGGCCGCGGCTGTGACTATAAAACCGCTCGGCACCCTTATGCCCCTAGGCGTAAGCTCTCTTATCATCTCGCCCAAAGAAGCGTTTTTCCCGCCTACTAAGGCCACGTCTTTTATTCCGACATCTTCAAATAAAAGGGTGAATTTTTCTCTTGGCATCTTATTCTCTTAAAGCAATAAAAAGATCGGCAATATTGGAGCCGGTATCTCCGGTCAAAAGATAATGTCCGACATCTTCAAATAGAGGATATTCATTGTTATCTTGTAACATCGCCTCCCAGTCTATCCCCTGTTTTTTTATCTCTTCTTTTGTAATTTTATCACATATCGCGCCGGCGAACTCTCCGTTATCACGACCGTCCGATGCCACGGCCATAATCAGTTCATTATCCTGAATTTCCCCTAAGACGGCGGTTACGAATTCCAAATTTCGGCCGCCTCGGCCGCGCCCTCTGATCGTCACGGTGGTTTCTCCGCCATAAAGGAGAACTGTTCCCGACGGAACTCCATGAAGCTCTCCCACGATCTTCTTTCCCTCTTCCCTCGCTTCGCCCGTGAGACATGCGGTGCGTAAAACCGGATTTAGTCCCAACAACATTGCTTTTGCTTCCATGCCGCGAAGCGCGATCATATTGGATACGACAATGATGTTCTTCACTCTTTCGAAATATTTGTCCTCCTTCGGCGTTTCAATGAGACCGCATTTTTCAATGCCGCATGTGTTCAAAACATCGTACTTTGAAAGAATTGATTCCGCGTCCTCGATCGTCGTTTTATCTTTCACAGTCGGTCCCGAAGAAATAAACTGGATGTCGTCGCCTGGAACGTCGGAAAAAATCAAAGAAACAACGCGGGCGGGATAGGCGTGTTTCGCGATATAACCGCCTCTGGCAAGTGAAAGGTGTTTTCGGACGGTATTGATTTCCTGGATAGTTGCCCCGATTTTCGTAAGCGCCCCGAGAATACTTGCCTCCTCTCGGCACCCCATATCCTCCGGGAGGCAAAGGAGCGTTGAGCCGCCGCCGGAAACTATAAAGATAACCAAATCATTTCCTTTTAGATCTTTAAGAGTTCCCACTATAGCCGCCGTTCCGCGCATATTCTCCTCCGAAGGCAAGGGATGAGTGCCTCTCATAGCCTCGAGTTTCTGGAGACGGGGTTCACCCGCAATATAGAGGATCACGCCGCCGTGAATGCGGTCGCCGAGAATTCCCTCAATTGAGTGAGCCGCTTCGAGCGCGCACTTGCCGACCCCACTCACGATCAATCTCCCGATTTCTTTAAGATCAAAAACCTCCTCGCCTATTCGAAGTTCATCGCCATTGAGACGTACCCATTTTTCGACAACCGCGGCGGTATCGATCGCCTCAAGTCCGGCGTTCGCAATCTCAAGCGCGAAACGTCTTGTTTCGGTGACCGCCAACTTTTTAAAATTATTTATCTTCATGTTGTTTTATTTGCCGCAGTCCCCACCGCCTCAGAAACGGTTCGAAAACCATCTTTTGAAAGTAAACGAACAAGTCCGAGGTTTACTTCGCCCACTATCTGCGGCCCTTCAAAAATCATACCAGTTATCATCTGAACAAGCGAAGCTCCGAGCTTTATTTTTACGTAGGCGTCCTCCGCGCTCGAAACGCCGCCGCAGCCGATAATCACAAATTTTCCTTTTGTCCTTCTATAAACATAACTTATAAGGCGATTGGATAACCCCTCCACTATCTTTCCGCTCAACCCGCCATTTGTTGGAACAATCTTCTCGATTATCCTATTATTGTCGCGATTCTTCGTAAGATTCGTGCAAATAAAACCGTGAACGCGATGGCTCTCCGCAA
>CAYHEU010000072.1:0-3263 GCA_964355785.1 uncultured Candidatus Saccharibacteria bacterium
GTGCTTTTCGCGCGTTTAGGGAAACCCTATTGTCCAAGATGCGGCCGGGAGATAAAAAAAATGACCAACGAGGAAATCGTAGACACGGTGATCGAAATCTCTAAAAAAAATAAATTAGGTAAAAATATCGTGATCTTGGCGCCTGCCGTTCGCGGGAGAAAAGGGGAGTACTACCAGATGCTCTATGACTTTCTGAATGCCGGCTTCCGCGAAGTGCGGATCGACGGAAAACTTATGCCGCTTCGGGAGCGAATTGAGCTTTCCCGCTACAAACAGCACACGATTGAGCTCGTGATTGATAGGATTCCCGCCGGAATAGATTTTTCCGCCAAAGGCGGATCCGCCTCGGGCGGAAAAGACTGGAAAGACAATCGCTTGCGCCTTGCCGAGGCGATTGAATCGGCGCTCAAATACGGAAACGACGTAGTTACGATTATTACCGATCAGGAAGTTTCACTCTCCGCAAAATTCACTTGCCCGCATGACGGATTCTCGTTCCCGGAAATAGAACCTCGGCTTTTTTCGTTCAACAGCCCCTATGGCGCGTGCCCCGAGTGCCACGGTTTGGGAACCGAGGAGATCTGGTCGGAGAAGCTCTGCAAAGCGTGTAGCGGGAAACGGCTCCGAGAAGAGAGTTTAAGCGTCTTGATTGACGGAAAAAATATAGATTCGGTTACGGCTTTCCCGATATCTCAAGCCCATGAATTTTTTGAGAAACTTGAGAAGTCAAAAGATCAGCGTTTTATAGAGGTGGCCGAAGTACCGCTCCGGGAGATCAAAAATCGCCTTAAATTCATGATTGACGTTGGTCTTGAGTACCTTACTTTAAACCGTAAAGCCGGCACGCTTTCAGGCGGCGAATCACAACGGATACGACTGGCATCACAGATCGGTTCGCGTTTGGTCGGCACTCTTTATATTCTGGACGAACCAACCATTGGCCTCCATCAACGGGATAACGCCAAGCTTATAAAAACTCTTCACGATCTTCGCGATCTGGGGAATACCATAATCGTTGTTGAGCACGATGAAGAAACAATAAGAGAGAGCGACTATTTGGTGGATATCGGCCCCGGAGCAGGAATTCATGGCGGGAAAATCATCGCCCAGGGTCCGATTCCGGAAATTATAAAGGATGCCAAAAAAAATAACTCATTAACCCTGGATTACTTAAGGGGCCGTCAATTTATTGAAGTGCCGGCTACAAGAAGAAAGGTTAATAAAAATCATGAAATTCTAAAAATCAAAGAAGCAACCGCGAATAATCTCAAAAACATTGACGTGGAAATTCCGCTCCGCCGGATAACAGCGGTAACGGGCGTTTCCGGTTCCGGAAAAAGCACGCTTGTCTACGACGTGCTCTATAAAACCCTTGCAAACAAATTCAACGGCGCCGAATACAAGCCGGGCGCCCACAAGGCAATTTTTGGTTTGGAATACATCAACCGCGTTATCAACATTGACCAGTCACCGATAGGGAGAACCCCGCGCTCCAATCCCGCAACCTATGTGGGCGCGTGGACGTTTATCCGTGAGCTCTTCACGGCTACTGAAGACGCGAGGGTTAGGGGATATAAACCCGGCCGGTTCAGCTTTAACGTCCCCAGCGGGCGCTGCGAGAATTGCGAAGGGCATGGCACGATCGCGATAGAGATGCACTTTTTGCCGACGGTCTACGTGCAGTGCGAGGTGTGCAAGGGAAAAAGATTCGACCGCGAAACACTGGAAGTTGAATATAAAAATAAAAACATCTACGACATACTCCGAATGACGATCGAAGAAGCGGTAAAATTTTTTAAAGACATTCCCCATCTCCACGACCGTCTTGGAATTTTGGAAGAAGTCGGTTTGGGATATCTTGAGCTTGGACAGTCAGCAACCACACTCTCCGGCGGCGAAGCCCAAAGAATCAAGCTTTCTGCGGAACTTGGGAAACGCGATACGCGGAAAACGCTTTACCTACTTGATGAGCCGACCACAGGGCTTCACTTTGCTGATATTGACAACTTACTCAAGGTGCTCAAGCGGCTTGTGGATCGCGGAAATACCGTGGTGGTAATCGAACACAATCTTGATGTGATTAAAACCGCGGACTGGGTGATTGATTTGGGCCCGGGAGGAGGGGATAAGGGCGGCAAAATTGTGGCTCTTGGGACGCCGGAGGAGATTGCCCGAAAGCAAGGTAGCTATACCGGGGAGTATTTGAGGAAAGTACTCACACCGACCTAAGTTCGCGGGTTTTTGTTTGACGTGGTATACTTCAAAATACGAAACATTAGAAACGAAAAGGTCGCAACAAAAACGAAAACAATTGTTTCAATAACCATGGATCAAGCGATGTTAAAGGAAAAAATGGACACGATGATGAAGCCGTGCGCGTGCGGCTCCGGGAAACCGGGCTGGCAGTGCTGCATGCAGGGTGAGGCCAAGACAATCGAGAACGAAATGTGCGCCTGCGGGTCGGGCAAAATGGTCAAGGACTGCTGCATGAAGAATCCCGACGCCCACTAAGGATATGGGTATGGGAACGAAAGGCGGAGCTTAGCGAGATAGTGTCTCTTAAACTTTCTAAAAAAATCATCGGTTTTTTCCGGTGGTTTTTTGTTATTGAAATTAGCGCTTGAACCTGCTAATCTTCGTATCAGAGAAAATTGAGATCTTTCACACGGGGAGGACAAGGTGAACGCTGACCATTTCTTTGCGATGATGCGGCCGGTGCTTGGAGTGATCGCGCTCTTGGCTAGTGCTTTGATCTTAGCCTCCAGTTTACGCTCCTACAAATTGCGGGAGATGCCGTACGATCAGGAACGGCTTCCGGTCGCGAGCCAGAACCGGTTCCTCAGGAACCAACTCCGGGATTCGATCGCCATTGCAATCTTTTGGGCGATTGCGGGCATCGTTTTTCTCCTAGCCCGCTAAGACCACGAAAGTGGTCTTTTTTTTATTCTTTAAGCGATTACAATTGAAACAATGAGCAGTTTGTATGATCATCTGCCCGAATCTCCCGGCGCGTATTTGATGAAAAATGCCGCAGGCGAAATTCTCTATATCGGCAAAGCTGGTAACTTAAAACGGCGGGTTTCCAGTTATTTCAATCGCCCGCATGATTATCGTATCCAAAAACTTGCAAGCGAGATCGCCAAAATTGATTATGAACGAACGGATACCGTTATTGAGGCGCTGATACTCGAAACCCAACTTATAAAAAAATATGAGCCGCCGTATAATGTCCGCTAAAAAGACGATAAAAGTTTTCTCTATGT
>CAYHEU010000073.1:0-3255 GCA_964355785.1 uncultured Candidatus Saccharibacteria bacterium
CGATGGCTTGCGCCAAACGCGCTTTCCAAGCGCGCGCCATAGACCACTAGGCGAACCCTCCAATTTTACTGAATTATACTACCCCGAGTGATTTGTGACGGCAAGTTTATATTTTCCGAAAAATAAAATTCTTCCATCTTTTCTTCACGATGGGATCCTTGTCTCCATAGCTTTTGAGAAGCTCAAAACCATTATTCGTAAACACGCGTATGAGTTCTTCCGGTCTCCAAAACTTCCTGAAACGCTTCACCGAAATTCTATAATCCTTTTTCAAAAAATAACCCTCCTTAGAAACATCAGCTGCAGTTGTAGAAATCAAAGTCAATCCCCCCTTACACAAAAGCTTCTTTATCCTGTTAATAACATTGTGAGAATCTTTTTTTGGAAAAAGATGAAATGAAGCATTCATCACGATTCCGTGAAACCGGCGAGAAAATTTCTTGTGGAGAAAATTTCCTGATTCAATGGTGGCGCGAGGCGAATTCTTTTTTGCATACGCAACCATCACAGGCGAAATATCTATGCCCCATACCGCAAAGCGGTGCAGTGAGAAAATATAGGAATCAAGACCCGCTCCGCAACCAACGTCAAGCACCCGAATACTCTTCTTAAAATTCTTCCGAAGCTCATTTTCGAACGGACGCAAAACCAATTTCGGATAAGAAGATTTGAGGTATTTTTTCCAACGGGAATCGTATTCCTCCGCAAGAACATTATAAGCGTTTCTATTTACTGCAATATACCTTTTCACAATATAAGAGTTCCCTTAAACTCTTTCCCGTTCAACAAATTCTCAAAATTTTTGAGATCCCTGCCGTTTATGATAATCGCCTTGATTTTTTTCTTCTCCGCGAGCGCGGCGCCCACGGGATCAACCGGCGTATGGAGCCCCGGCTTCCATTTTTTAGGTATCAATTTTTTATACTCATGCCAGCTTAGCTCTCTTATCGGTTTGGCATCCGGATACTTTCCATTATCCTTGTCGTAAACAAAAGCTGGCTTGCCGGCAATAATTATTTCTTTCACTCCAAAGTCCGAAGCGAGCGCCACCGCCACGTAATCCGTAGACCAGCCGGGCTTCCAACCGGAAGCGATGGTTATGGGATATCTCAAGTTTTTAATTTTATGTCTTGCGTCAATAACAACCGGGTCCGCTACATCGTGAAAAATCGTCCGGAGGAGTTGGGCGTTCAAGCGCGTCGCATGAATCCCAATCCAGTCCTTATCAATGTCCGTTACTTTGTGTAATTGCCCCGCCGCAACCTGAAAAAGGCGGGAGAGTCGCCCCCCGCCTACCACCAGCACGAATTTATATCCATCCCTTAAAAACTTCGCGGCGAACTTTTTAAAATTCCGCAAAAAACGAACATCAACCCCGTTAGAATCTTTGCTTCTAACGGGGCGAGTTCCATCCGGATAGACAATGGAACCCCCGAGCGCGACGACCACCGTTTTCCCGAATTTATACTTCATGCGACGCGGGGAGACGCCTCCGGAGAAGAAGCCTCTCCCGAAGGCAGATTGATCCACACAACAACGAGCATGAGGATCGTAAAGAGGAAGCGCACTCTCGCCCCGGGTGTCAAAAAGAACGCGAAGAAATCGAATGCCATTCCCAAACTCATCGCGTGGAGGCCGACTTGATAGGCCTTTTTATAGCCAATACCAGCTTTCTTTATTCTTCCGAGAAACCAGATCAAGAGCGCCCCGAGAAGCAGATAGACCAAGTGGAAGCTCAAGACAACCATCGTAAACGCAAAAATCGCGAAGATGAAAAACGGAATCACCCACCGCGAGAACCGGTTCACGACATCCACGAGCTCCGAGACTTTTTTCTTGTTGATCGTCGTATTGGGCGTCTGGTTCAACTGTTGAAGCTCGATCTTCCCGCTTTTCTCGTTCTGCCACGCGACCGAGTTTTTTGTAAGGAGCACGAGGGTATCGTAATTCTTGAACTCCTCTTCGCTGAATGAGCTTCCCGTGTTTATCACGAAAAGATTCTTCGCGCGCGGCGCATCGCCGTCCGAAGTTTTCATAAATTGCCTGAGTTCGTCGGGAAGCGGGAGTGCATAGGGTTCCGTAACGTTTGAAGAAGCCGTACCGTCCTTGACCCTAACCTCCAGTTCCTTTGGGAAGTAGTTCAAAATTGCGGGACCGAGATCGCGTAAAAAGACGTAGGCCTTGGGAACAAGATCAATCGAAATGCCTATCGTGAGCGCCACCGCAAGCACGAGCACGAGGGAATAAAAATACTTGATCGAGAAAGAAAAGGGCTTGCCGAGCACCTCGCGATAAAACTCCGGCGAATAGACGCTCTTTTTGAAGAGAGTAAAGATACCCATCCCCGTAGGAAATTAAATATTTTCCGTCAATATTAGTTCCGACTTTGAAGTAAATAATGTCATTTTGTGTTATCTTTGATGTTTCTGTCCCTTGGCTCGAAAATATTTTATATTTTCTCGCCCCGTAGGAAATGGCCGTCAAAGCGTTGGTAGGCTGTATGCATTATCTCAATAATGGAAATCTTGGTTTTAATCAAACTTTCTTAGATTGTCGCTTCTTTGACGGCCAACGCTTTATTTCCTACGGGGCTCGCCATTTCCTACGGGGCATGCTAGATCTGCATCCTCCGCAATGCCCTGATTCTCTCCTCGACGGGAGGATGAGTTAAGAACAATTTGTGCCACCACGAGGTTCTTGTCTGCCCCGTAAATGGGTCGTCAATCCAGAGGTGCGAGGTGGTGTTCTTCGCAATCGCCATCGGGGTTACGTCCGCCCCGATTTTTTCAAGCGCCTTCGCGAGCCCTTCGGGGTAGCGGGTAAGGAGCGCACCGGAGGCGTCCGCGAGCGACTCTCGCTTCCGCGAAATAGCGAGCTGTATCAAAGTTGCAGAAATCGGCGCGAGGATCGAGAGCACAACCGCAACGATGAGAAGCGCGCCTCCTCCCTGATTGCGATCATTGCTCCGTCCCCTCCCGCCCCAGAAAAGCGAGCGGAGGAAGATATCGGCAAGGAGCGAGATGAAACCCACAAGGATCACGGCCACGGTGCCGACCAAAATATCGCGGTTCCCTATGTGCGAAAGTTCGTGCGCGAGCACACCTTCAAGCTCCGTGCGGTCGAGCCGCGCAAGGAGCCCCTCCGTGACCGCAATCGCCGCATGCTTGGGGTTCCTCCCCGTCGCAAACGCATTCAGGGCGCGTTCGGGGATAATGTAGACCCGAGGCATTGGGAGGCCCGCCGTAATCGCCAAAT
>CAYHEU010000074.1:0-3220 GCA_964355785.1 uncultured Candidatus Saccharibacteria bacterium
ATACGGGGTCCTGATCCCGCACCAGAAAAGCAAAACGGGCGGCTAGTTAAGTGGTAGAACGCTGTCCTGATAAGACAGAGGTCATAGGTTAGATTCCTATGCCGCCCACAAAGTAATTAAATGTTCTGGTGCGGGGCACAGTAAGACAGACCTGCCTGCCGGTAGGCAGGGGTCGAAGGTTCCCTGCCCGCCGTATCCGTGAGCTCACGGAGCAGGCGGGGATTCCATCTGTGCCCACCAGAAGCAAAAACAGTCCCGCCTTGGCGGGACTGTTTTTGCTATACGAGGATTATATTTTTTATCCTTGTTGCTAATTTTCGCTCTGAAATTTTCCGAAGTGCGGGCGCATGAGCAAATGAACGAGAAATCCGCTTGCGATACCGACACCCGCGCCTCCCAAAATATCGAACGGCCAGTGCACTCCCGCAACAACCCGAGAGAGGCCATTTAAAAATGCGAGCCCAAAAAACCACATTCCCCATCGGCGGTTCATATAAAACACGACAGTCGCGAGGCCAAAAAGCAAACTCGTATGCCCCGAGGGGAAGGAGTTTCCGGGAACGAAAATAAGGGAATTTACCCCGAGTGCGGCGGGCGGCCTAGGCGAAAGATATAAAAAATGCAGGATTTCCGCCACAATGCCGCGGCTAAGTATGGAAACAAGAACTGCCTCAATTACCACAAATACCCGTTTCCGCCAATCACGGTGGAATCGAAAGAGAAGCGCAAGGAATGCGATCCCAAGAATATAGGGAAGGTACGTCGCAAAAAAAACAATAAGCCAGTCGAGAAAAGGATTCTCGTGAGCCGCTTTAAAAAGAAACTCAAAAATTCCCCTATTCATAAAACGATCCCCGCTTCACGAGTATGCAGGGAAAAATACTTACCTCCTCACAAACGGCAGAAGCGCCAAGAACCGTGCCCGCTTTACTGCGCGCGTGAGTAGCCGCTGATGCCTTGCGCACACGCCGTTGTGCTTCGGATCAATAATCTTCGCTTGCCCGGAAACGAAACGTTTCAAAAGTTCAACCTCTTTGTAATCGATTTCTTTTAAGTTTTGGGAGCAAAAAAAGCACTGGGTCATTGTTCGCTAAAATGGCAAATTTTCTTCTTTTACTTCTTCTTTGTCTTCGATATTAATAATAGGAACCTCTTCCGCTTTCAATTCCTGACTTCCTAATGCTCCGCCGGAAGTCTTGGGAGATCCGGTCGCACGAGGTCCGAGCTGAAGGCGCTCGCAGATAATTTCGGTCGTTTTTCGATTCTGCCCTTGCTTATCCTGCCAAGAACGAGTACGCAGACGCCCCTCAATCAAGACCAAACTTCCCTTCGCGAGAAATTGCGTCGCTACCTCCGCTTGCTTCCCCCACGCAACAACGTTATGATATTCCGCTTCTTCCTGTCGTTTCCCCGTTTTGTCGGTCCACACGCGGTTTGTAGCAATGGAAAATGTAGTGACCGACTGCCCAGCGGGGGTTGTGCGGAGCTGCGGGTCGGCAGTAACCCTTCCTAAGATGAAAACTTTGTTTAGATTCATGATAGCGAATGCAAAATGCAAATATCAAAATGCAAAATTACAGATTAAAATTTTAAAATTTTTCACTGTCATTTTTAACTTTGATTTTTTAATTTTACATTTATTGTAAGATCTCGTCAATTTTTCTTTCAAGTTCCTCGTTGCTCAAGGCGGGAGGAGGTCTGGAAATAGGCTGCATCTGCGGAGAAGGCGCAACTTCTCGTTTCCGCAGAGGTGAGAATGGAACGGCTTTGAGGAAAGGCGGCGTTACGACGAGGAATCTTAAAATGACTTGATCGTTCTTCAGGTCTCTATCAAACGCCCCTACTTCGGAGGACAGCATCTTGAAGTGGAAGTACCCGAAATACGCCTGGCTTTCGCGGCGGATCTTATATGCGAGAATTATTTTCTTCAGGGGGCCCTCAAAGTCGATGGTTGCGCCGTGTTGATTCAAAAGCTTCAAAACATCGGGGACGCCTGATTCGTCTTTCGCCAAAAATCCTATTTCGTAAGACTTTCTTTCTTCGCTTTCCATAACCTTTGAACGTTAAACGACTTTAGAGGTGGCGTCAACCGAAGACACCGGTTCGGCATCGGACTCGGGAATTTCCTCTTTTTTAACTTCCGTGATGCCGATGTCACCCGGCAATTTTCCCCCAGGAATCAAACGCCCGATGATTACGTTCTCTTTAAGGCCGCGGAGCGGGTCTATCCTGCCCTCGGTTGCGGCCTTGACAAGCACGCGTGAGGTATCCTGGAAAGACGCCGCAGAGAGGAAGCTCTGCGTGGTGAGCGCGACTCGCGTGATTCCCAAGAGAATTTGCTGTGCCCTCGCTAGCCGTCTCCCCTGCTTTTTGAGATCGCGATTCGCTTCGAGGAATTTTGGTTTCTCGATTACTTCTCCCATCATGAAGTCCGCTGCGTCTCCGGAGTCCTGAATCTTCACCCGCGAGAACATTTGAGAGACGATAATCTCAATATGCTTGTTGTTGATTGCCGCACCCTCGATCGTATAGATCTTTTGGACTTCGTTGATGATGTACCGCTCAACTTCTCTCATTCCCTTAAGCTCGAGAAGTTCTCTTAAGTCAATATTTCCTTCGTGGAGCTGATCCCCCGCCTTCACTTTTTCTCCAGCTTTGAAGAAAATATTCGATGAGCGCGGGATGTTATATTCGAGGATTTTCACCTTTTTCGAGGATTTTTTTGCGAGTTTTGCCCCGTCATCTTCTCCTTTTGAGACAACTTTCGCTTTTCCTTCTGCCCGGAGCGTAAGCACTTTGAAAGGCCATTTCTCTTCGATTTTTTCCACCACGCCGTCCGCCTCTGCGAGCGCGGCTTTACCTTTAGGCGGTCTTGCTTCAAAAAGCTCTTCGACGCGCGGAAGGCCGTGCGTGATGTCCGCACCCGCAACACCTCCCTGGTGAAAAGTTCTCATAGTAAGCTGTGTGCCCGGTTCGCCGATCGATTGCGCTGCGATAATTCCGACTGCCTCACCGATAGTGATCGGCTTATTGTTGCCCAAATTAAGGCCGTAGCACTTTCCACAAAGGCCGTAGAGGGTCTTGCAGGTAATGGGTGATCTCAATTTCGTCGATTCAATGTCGGAATTTTCGATGAGTTCTGCGTCGTTTTTATCAATAATTTCTTCTGCCTTCACAACAACTTTTCTGCCAACACGAATATCCTCAAGCGCAGTGCGGG
>CAYHEU010000075.1:0-3172 GCA_964355785.1 uncultured Candidatus Saccharibacteria bacterium
AACGCGCGAAAAGCACGCGAAGGTAGTCGTATATCTCCGTGACGGTGGCTACGGTCGAGCGTGGATTATGCGAATGGCTTTTCTGGTCAATAGAAATTGCCGGTGAAAGGCCTTCTATTTCGTCAACATCGGGTTTATCCAGGCGTCCTAAGAACTGCCGTGCATAAGCGGAAAGAGATTCAATATACCGCCTTTGGCCTTCGGCAAAAATGGTATCAAATGCCAAGCTGGATTTTCCCGAACCGGAAAGGCCGGTGAAGACTATCATTTTATCGCGCGGGATTTCTAGGTTTATATTTTTCAAATTGTGCTCTCTAGCACCTTTTATAATTATTTTGTCCCGCATGTGTGTTGACAGTTAATTTATACTATGCTATAATTGTTTTTAGCAAAGGAGGCGAAAGATCATGTTTGCATTGATGCTCGTAGCTTTTGCGGTGCTGATGTTTATTGCTGGAGTGACCTTCGTTGTGAAGGGTTCTTTGCTCGGAGGAGTGCTCGCGATTGTCATTGGGATAATGTGCCTTCTTCCTCTCTATCCCAAGGGCCCGCAGTTCCCCCGGAGCTAAAGAACACACCACCGAATCTCGAGGCTCGCTGTTCGTCAGCGGCCTCTTTTTTTACTTTTAAATACGCACCCCATTACCTTTGCTCCAACATTTAAACTTGAGCCCTTGATTTCAGCAGTGATTCGACTTCGTTTCTGTTAATCGCGGGAACATCTATTTTGCATATAAAGGTGAGGGGTTAGGGTTTGCTTACTAAAAATTTTTCTCTGCCCATTGGCGGATTGAATTTTTAGACCAAACACCTAAAACTCCCCCGCGGTTCAGATCCGTAGGGGGTGTAGCGACGATTTTTAGTGTAGCATAATAAAGAATATTTTCAATTTGACTTCAAACCGATTCCACGTATAATCACTTACTGAGTATCGCTTATCACGTTCAAAGGGAGGACGTAATATGGATCAGAAGCACCGCTCTGTCTGGAAAGACATCTGGAAGAATGCCGCCTGTCCCCTGTCCTGCATGTGCGCCGCGTTTTCCGCTTTCGGACTTCTTATTACGGGACCCCTTCACCTTGATATAGTAAGCATATTCCTGCTTTCGATTTGCGTTGTATCGTTGTTCGTCGCGTTTCTCTATAGGAGAAGAGGGATCCGGCGGGTACCCGATAAACAATTCTGATTCGCCAAGCGATACTCACCACAGGACCCTGAAGTTTAGGGTCTCTTTTTATTCCATAATAAAAAAACCGCCTTGGACGGCAGCAAAAAAGTTAAAAGCAAAGATTCCTGCGACTACAGGAACCTTGCTCGCCTACCCCATGTGGTAGAGCCCGGTTTTACCCCAGAGCGGAGTTGGATTCCGCGCTTGTTTACAATTATGTGGCGTCCTCAGCAACCAATCCGCAGATCGGCGCGCTCTTGGACTCCATTGTAAAATATATTATTTGATCGGAAGTCCCTCCTCCCCCGAGCAAAACCTAATTCTATTTTCGAACTATGATTTTCAAAAGTCAATACGGGAAAGTGAATAGCGTGTGAATAAAGATCAAGAAACTGTGGAGAAACCTAGGGACTTTCGTTTGATCTACCCTTTGCGGGTCTCGAAAGAACCCTGATTTCATCTCTCAAAATCGCCGCGAGCTCAAAATCAAGCCGTTTTGCGGCGTCTTTCATCTCGCGTTCCTTCTCCTGGATCAGCTTTTGGAGCGCGGTTTTTGATTTGGGAATTGGCTTCATCTCTAGTTTAAGCACTTCATCTATATCCGAAAGAATGTCCCCCACTTCTTTTTGAATCGTTTTCGGGGTGATGCCGTGTTTTTTGTTGTATGCAAGCTGAAGCGTGCGCCGGCGCTCAGTTTCTCGAACTGCCCGTTTGATGGAACCCGTAATGCGGTCGGCGTAAATCAAAACCTCCCCTCGCACGTTTCTCGCTGCGCGCCCCATCGTTTGAACAAGTGCCGTCTCGCTCCGCAGGAACCCCTCCTTGTCAGCATCTAATATCGCAACAAGAGATACCTCCGGCAAATCTAAGCCCTCACGAAGGAGATTCACACCCACCAAGACGTCGAAATTCCCCTTACGGAGATTGGTTAAAATCCTTATTCGCTCAAGGGTTTTTACGTCGCTGTGAAGATAGGAAACTTTCACCTTCTTTTCGCTTAAATACTCGCTTAAATCCTCAGCCATGCGCTTTGTGAGCGTCGTTACAAGCACCCGCTCTTTTACCGCTACACGTTCCTCAATTCGCGGAATCAAATCATCAACTTGTCCTCTGGCTGGCCGAATAATGATTTTTGGGTCAATAAGGCCGGTTGGCCTGATTATCTGTTCAACTATTTGGCTGCTTTTTTCCCGTTCATACTGACTGGGGGTAGCGGAAGTATATATGATCTGACCAACTCTTTCTTGAAACTCTTTGAATCTAAGCGGACGATTATCGGCGGCCGAAGGCAACCGAAAGCCATATTCAATAAGTGTTTTTTTTCGTGAAGCGTCACCGGCATACATTCCCCCTATTTGGGGAACGGTTACGTGAGATTCGTCAATGACAGTCAAAAAATCTGCCTGCCCTGAGCTCGCCGAATGGGCTTTCCCTGAAATTGCCGAACGAGGAAAATAGTCCAAAAGCGTGTCCGGTGACTCGCCTGCGGCGCGGCCTGATAAATGCCGCGAGTAATTTTCAATGCCGTGGCAATAACCGATCTCCTGAATCATGGCCAAATCGAATTTTGTTCGACGTTCAAGGCGTTCGGCTTCAAGATATTTTTTGTGCTCCTCAAAGTACTTCAGCTGTTTTTCCAGTTCTCCTCTGATTGCGGCGATTGCCCGCTCGCGCTCATATGCAGGCGTCAGGAAATGCTTTGCGGGAGCGATATAAATTTCTTTAAGCGTTGGGGTGATGCCGGGACGAAATCCTTCTGCCGGGTTGATTTCATAAATTTTTTGGATCTTTCCGTTCTTGAGTTCAAAGTTATAAATGACTTCTTTGTCGGGCGGCATAATTTCCCAATTGTCGCCGTGGAGACGATAGGTGCCGCGTTTCAAATCCGCCGTCGTGCGCGTAAAGTGAAGTTCGATGAGTTTCCTGGCAAATTCTTTGCGATTAATCTCACTCCCTACTTCAAAGTGGAAAATGTTTTGCGCATATATTTCCGAGATCGGAAG
>CAYHEU010000076.1:0-3156 GCA_964355785.1 uncultured Candidatus Saccharibacteria bacterium
GGTGGGCGGCGAAGCAGCCGGGCCAGCGCCAGCATCCGGGGGTGCGGCGGCGCGGGGAGCCCACGGGGCCGCCGCAATCCACGAGGCGCCCGTAGAACGGGGTGGTGTCCCTTATCTGCGGGGACTTTTGCGGAGGGCGGAATCCGAGCTGCTGGACTCCGGAGAGATCGACGCGGTCGGCGGCGCTCGACGTGACGTAGCGCCCCGTGTCGGTTACGATTCCATTCGCTTGGACGAATCCGGTTGTAACGCAGGCCGAGGTGAGCGCGAGAAAAACAGCGAGAACGAGAATCGGAAACCAGTTTTTCATTGGTGGCTCCTATGTCGAGAATTTGGCTCGGTTCAGAGAATGGGCAAACCACACTTGCTGGCTACATTATATACTGTTTTTTATGTTCTGTCAAGAGTTTAACCTGAAGCACGCTTTCACATCCATTTTCCTATTGCTACCACCCCTATCGTGCCGTAAACTGTAGGTAATTCTAATGGCAGACGAGAATAACCCGGACCTTCAAAAAAAACTTCTGGAAATCAATCGTGCCGGAGAGGAGAGAAGTGCGGAACGGGTCGCGAAAGCGACCGGTTTTACCTATCTTGACCTCCGCAAAACCCCCGCGGCCATAGAGGCCGTGATGCTCGTTCCCGAAGAGAAGGCGAGAGGCGCGAAGGTGGTGGCGATCGAGCTCCGCATTAAAGATCTTGCGCTTGCGGTTGTCGACTCGGATTCCCCGGAGGTTCAGGAGGTAGTGAAGGATCTCGAAGCGCAAGGATACAAGGTAAAAATTTTCATCTCGTCCTTGAGCGGCATTGAGCAGGTGTGGCATCTCTATAAATTCGTGTCGCACAGCGCGAAAGAGATCACGGGCAAGGTAAGCATCGGGAAGGAGCGGCTCGAAGGACTTCTTAGAGAGCTCACGACGCTCAAGGGCGTTCAGGGAGAGATTGGGAAGTTTGATTTTAAAAAACTTGATACTGCGGGCCTTTTTGAAGTAGTCCTCGCAGGGGCGCTCGCGAACCGCGCGTCAGACATCCACTTTGAGGCGGAAGAAAAAGATGCGCGCGTGCGTTACAGAATCGACGGCTTTCTTCACGACGTCTTCTCCGGTCTCCCTATCCGAAACTACGGAGCGCTCGTTTCCCGCGTGAAGCTTCTCTCGGGCCTCAAAATTAACGTCCGCGGCGAAGCACAGGACGGGCGCTTTACGGTGGGACTCACCGCGAAAGAAATTGAGATGAGAGTCTCCATTATTCCCTCGGAGTTCGGCGAGACAATCGTCATGCGCGTGCTTGATCCCGATTCGATTAACATAGAGCTCGCGGGTTTGGGCTTGAGAAAAGACAATTTGGAAATCGTGGAGCGGGAACTTACGAAACCGAACGGGCTTATCTTGAACACCGGGCCGACGGGAAGCGGAAAAACTACGACGCTCTACGCGTTCTTGCGGCACGTGAACAGCCCTGACATTAAGATCATCACCGTGGAAGATCCGATCGAGTACCATCTCCGCGGCGTCGAGCAGACACAGGTTGATTCCGACACGGGATACACCTTTGCAAGCGGCCTCCGCTCGATTCTCCGGCAGGACCCCGATGTGATTCTGGTCGGCGAGATCCGCGATCTTGAAACTGCGGATATCGCAATGCAGGCGGCGTTAACCGGCCACCTCGTCTTTTCAACGCTCCACACGAACGACGCGATCGGCGCGGTACCGCGTCTTGTGGACTTGGGCGTGAAAGTTACTTCGGTCGGACCGGCGCTCAGCTTGGTGATCGCGCAGCGGTTGGTGCGGAAACTTTGCCCGGATTGTAAAAAGCCCGCGGAGATTCCGGCGGAACTCATGGAAAGAATTAAAAAATTTCTCGACAAACTGCCGGCGCGGGTGGACAAAAACGAGTATGCGAAACCCTCGCTCTACGAGCCGGGCGCCTGTTCCCTCTGCAATGAAACGGGCTACCGCGGCCGCACCGCGATTTACGAGTTTTTAGAAGCCGGCCCCGAATTCGAGCAAGTGATTCTTAAGGAAGCGTCCGAAGTCGCCCTGAAAGCGCTCGCGGATCGGGAGCAGATGATCACCATGCAGGAAGACGGCATCTTGAAGGTGCTTTTGGGGCAGACGACGCTTAAGGAAGTGGAGAGTACTACCGGTCCTTTGAGTTGGTGACCGCGTGAGATCTGGGGGCAAATTCCTATTAAGGAAAAGAGAGTCCCTTTTAAATGTAATTTAAAAGAGGTTAGAATTACTTTGAGGATGGGTTTCGCCAAAGCCAAACCGTCCTAAACTAAAGTAATTCCCGCCCCCAGGTCTCAACCGATCACTCTACCAGCCACATCTTAGCATAAAGATTTTATTCTGTCAAGAGCGGCTTTTCGCCCATAAGTCCTATGAAAACAGTCACGCATTCCATAATCCGCGAGGACAACAATATCGATCAAGCCCTCCGCCCCACGCGGTGGGAGGAATATGTCGGGCAGGAGAACATAAAGAAAAATTTGAAGATCATCATCGGCGCGGCGAAGAAACGGAGCGAAGCGATGGATCACCTCCTCTTCTGCGGACAGGCGGGTTTGGGGAAGACCACGCTCGCGTATCTCGTTGCAAAGGAACTCGGCTCGTTTGTGAAGGTCACCTCCGGCCCCGCCTTAGAGAGAATGGGGGATTTGGCGGCGATCCTCACAAACCTTGAGCCGAAGGACGTGCTCTTTATCGACGAGGCGCACCGGATGAATCGGCTTATTGAGGAAGTGCTCTACCCCGCGATGGAGAGCAGAAAGCTCCATCTCATAGTCGGGAAAGGTCCTGGCGCCCGGAGTTTGAGCTTGGACTTACCGCCTTTCACCTTAATCGCCGCGACGACCCGGGAAAATCTTCTTTCGGGGCCGCTCCGCTCGCGTTTCGGGGCGACTCTTCGTTTGGATTATTACAATCTGGAGGACATTAAAACCATACTTAATCGTTCAGCCGGAATTTTGAAGGCCGAAGTTACGCCCGTTGCGGTAGAAATATTATCTAAGGCCTCACGTGCGACGCCGCGCGTCGCAAACCGGCTCTTGAAACGCGCGCGGGACTACGCCGAGGTGCGCGGCGAGAAAATAATTGATGAGGCGGCGGCGCGGAAAACCCTTGAGCTTCTGGAAATTGACGAAGCGGGGCTTGA
>CAYHEU010000077.1:0-3116 GCA_964355785.1 uncultured Candidatus Saccharibacteria bacterium
CCGGCTTTACCTACCACACTCCAGGAATCATCGCCTTCTTTGTAGAATTTGTTGTAGAGGAACGAGAGTAGCTCATAGTCTTTTGGTTCATCAAGTGTCAACCGCAGGTCGCCCTCAAGCGCTTTATCGACGCGGTAGGGGAGGAACCGTGCGGTTCGCATGATGTAGGGAGTGACATGCTCTCGGTCGAGTTCGCCATGTCCTTTCTTTCCCGCTTCCTCAAGTGCTTCTTTTGTGAATACTTCACAGTCAAGGCCGGGCGGGAAGGTGCGTTCTGCGATATTGCTCACATACTGCACCCCATATCGGCGATTGTCGAGAAGCGTTTGAATGCAGCCGTCAATGGTTCGAGGATCAATGAGCGGGCAATCGGATGTAACGCGCACAATTGTCTCGAGATTGTGTTCTTGAGCACATGCGGCGTACCTTCCCAGTACATCTTCAAGTGAGCCGCGGCAAAACGGAATATCGTGTTTCTGGCAATACGCCGCGATGGGATCATCAGACGATTCGGTTGAGGTTGCGACTACGACCATGTCGGCGAGTTTGGCTTTCCGTGAGCGTTCTACGACATGCCACAGGACTTCCTTGCCGGAGAGCAGTTTCATGACTTTCCCCGGAAGGCGCGTTGAGCCCATCCGCGCTTGAATAACGATTCCTACCCTTGGTTTCAGAGTCATGTTTTCTTTTCAAACAGGAACATTGAGTCTATGAGTGTTTTGTCTTCTGCGTACGGGTACCGCTTCTCTTTGAGGAGAGTCAAATCTCCAAAAGAATTGAGATACAGCTCCGCGAAATTGCCTTTCCAGAGCCGCTCCTTATTCCCGCGATATTCGACGTCGTGGTACGCCGTGTCGAAATATTCGAATCCCCAGATGTAGTGTTTTGATATGCGGTGGATTTCGGACATGGCGTTTTTTATATGGTCGGGACTCACGTGAATTAAAACGCCCGCGGTGAATACCAGATCGAATGAGGCGTCGGGGAATGGAAGCGAAAGGGCGCTTCCCTCGAGGATGGCGGCCTCCGGGAGGCGTTCTCTGGCGATACGCGCGGCTTTCGGATTGATTTCAACGCCAGAGAGATTCTTGTACCCCGCCTGCTTGAGGAAAAGGAGCTGATTTCCGATGTTGCAGCCGACTTCAAGAGTTGAGTCGATGCGAAGGCCGTTTAGGAACTCGCGATTCATGTCCGACCGGGAGATTCCGTACCGGTTTTTGTAGATTTCGTCTATTTCTTCAAGAGTCGCGGTGTTCCGCTTTATGTACTCGTCTCCGAACTGTGATTTCCAGAATTCTTCCTCTACGGTTGGCATAGTATTACGGGCGCTTTTCTCTCGGGACGACAGTTTGTCCCTTTTGCTCTACCTTGACGATTGAATGCGGTGGGTATTCTCCGCGAAGAATGGCTCCCGGATATACCCAGGTATTCTTGCCGATGATCGTCCCTGGATGGATGAGGACGCCGATGCCGATGAATACGTTATCTCCGATAAGCGCACCTCGTTTTGCGCCGTCCAAGTGCACTTTTGAGTTTGCAATATGCGCGTCGGCTCCCATATTGCAGTTTCTCCCAACAATGGAATGGCCGACGAAATTCATATGTGCGATGTGGGTTTTTGAACCCACATAGGAATTGCTTACCTCGCATGCGTGGCCGACCACCACCTCGTCTTCTGCAAAGAAGTTGGCCCCCACAAATGCGGCGTGCCGAATCTGGCATTTTTTCCCAAAGTGAGCGGGACCCCGTACCCAGGCGGCTTGCTGGACCTCGGTTCCTTCTCCGAGAGTGTTTTTTTCTCCGACAAGTTTAGGGAGCTTCGTCCCGATAGCTTCCCAAAGCTCATCGAGAGTTTTTGCCTCAAATGGCGACCATCCTTCAAATAAGTCCTCTACGTTTAGCATACTGCAGTATAACATTATTGGAATCGAAGGCGATTTTGCGCGGTAGTTCTTTTCGCGAAAACCACTGCAGTGCGCTATTTTCCTCGCTCTTCGTGAGTGTTTTTTGCGGGAGCGTGACCTTAAAGACTAGACTCAAGATGGGAAATTTCTCTCCTTTCCAATATGCAAAGCCAGGAAAGAAGTTAAGAAAGCGGAGCTCCGTCGGAGAGACCCCTAATTCCTCTTTGATTTCCCGTCGCATCGTTTGCTCCGGTGTCTCTTTCTCGTTCATGTAACCCCCGGGCAAATCCCACACGCCTTTAAACGGAGCGTGGAGTCGTTTCGCAAGGAGGATTTTTTTGTTGCGGATAATGAGCGCGGTTGCGGTGGCGCGCGGGTTTCTGAACGAACAGATTTCGCAAGGATTGTGTTTCTTTTTCATGTGAGGGAGCGAAGGCCTCGTTTTAAGGTGTCTGCGACATAACGCACGTCTTGTTTTGATAAGGAAGGGTATAGCGGAAGCGTAATGGTTGTCTTGTGATAGTGGTCTGCGTTTTTGAGTCTGGTCTTTTTGTAACCGCGGGCGCGATAGTAGGGGTGGGAATAAACTGCCGGATAGTGGAAATTGGCTCCGATGCCGTGGCTTTTTAGGAATTGTACCAATGGATCGCGAAGCGCTGGTTTTTTGACTCGGATGATATAGAGATGCCAACCGGAGTACACATGCCGAAGCTCGGTCGGAAGAATGATATCCTCACAATCTTTGAGTTCTTTCTGGTACCATCGTACCACCTTGTGGCGCTTTTTGAGAAAGCCTTCGAGTTTGGGGAGCTGGCTCAAGCCCAGTGCCGCCCCGATGTCGGTCAGCCGATAGTTTTACCCGAGTTCCGTCATCACGTTTTTACCGAGCCTGTCGTTGTGGATCCCGTGGGAGCGGAGCGAAACCATTTTTTCGTAGAGTTTTTTGCTGTCGGTGACAATAGCTCCGCCTTCGCCGGTTGTTATCGCCTTGACCGGATGAAAGCTAAATACGGTTATGTCCGCAATGCTCCCGATCTTTCTGCCGCGATGGCGGGCGCCGAGTCCTTGTGCGGCATCCTCAATGACGAGGAGTTTGTGCTTCTTCGCAATTCTTTTAATGGTGTCCATCTCAGCAGGGTGTCCGGCAAAATCAACTGGCACGATGGCCTTGGTTTTTTGGGTGATCAGTTTCTCTATTTTTTTCTCGTCGAT
>CAYHEU010000078.1:0-3054 GCA_964355785.1 uncultured Candidatus Saccharibacteria bacterium
CCTTCACTGTTTTCGCGAAGTCCATAAGGACGAGTTGGCTCTCGACAACGTCCTGGATGTCTTCAATATCAGGAACTTGGTGGTTGTCGGAGTACTTTTTAGTTTTAGAGAGAGTTCCGATCACCTGCTCGGACACTCTCTCCGCGTCTTTGGCCGGATCGCCTTCGCCCGCAGCCTGCATCGCCCGCAAGATCGCGTTCGTGATTCGATTTTGATCAAAGGGAACTATTCGGCCATCGCGTTTTCTGACTTCAGCAAAAGGAATTTTCTTTGGCGGCATGAAAAAATAAAAAAGAGTTAGTTTTTAACTTCAGAGTAAGTTTAGCACTTTTGTTTTTTCTCTTATGTGGAAAACTTTGATAGAAATTTTTTCACAAGAGAAAGATTTGTCTAAAATGTCCAAAGTTTGCGAAATAAAGAGAACAAGCTACAATATTCTATAATTATCTCATTCGTGGACCAAGACCTTCTGAATAAAAGCCGAAAAACTTCGCGTAAGAGAATTCTTTTAGCAATTTCAAGCTTTCTTATTGCCTCTTCTTTTATTTCCTTGGCTTTCGCCGGTTACTTTGGTTCAGAGATCAAAGGTTTTCTTTCTTATAGCCAAGCTTTAATAAGCGGGACGTTCAAAGATATCGTAAGTTCAGGTGAGAACCTTGAGCTTCTCGCGGAAATTGATTTGGAAAGCACGCCAGCCGCTCCTTCCCCATCTTCTGCGGTTATTTTGAATATCCCACCCACTTTGCAACCGGAAACTAGTCAAAAAAATGAGCCGGTACAGAAAAAGAGCACCAAGCTAGCTCCGGCTTCAGGCGCAACTACTGCCGTTTCACGAGAATTACCACAAGCCGTCACCACGTCTAAAATTTGCAGTTTTGAGATAACCCAGAATCCAAGCCGCGAAATTATTTTTAACGAGATTGCCTGGATGGGTTCGCCGCCGACTTACGAAAAAACCTCATCAGAGACCGCGAGCGACGAATGGCTGGAGCTCAAAAATAATTCTAGCGGCACCATTGATCTTTCCGGCTCACAGATCCTGGATTCAGACGGCGGGATAAAAATTATTTTCGACGCTAACGATAAAATTGAAGCAGGTAAATTTTTTCTACTCGAGCGCGCGAATGACGATTCGGTTCCCGGAATCGCGGCCAATAAAATTTACTCGGGCGGTCTTTCTAATAGCGGCGAGTGGCTTAAATTTTTTAATAGCCGCTGCGAGCTTTTAGACGGACTTGATGCTTCCTCCGGCTGGGGACTTTTTGGCGGCGACAATATCACCAAACAGACGATTGAAAGAAATCTAAGCGGTCTTGGTTGGCACACGAGCGAGAAAGTCGGCGGCACGCCGAAGAGCGAAAATTCTTCGCCGGCCGTTCCACCGCCCCCGGCCCAAGCGAACGGAAATAGTGGAGCGCCAGCTCCGCCTCCGCCGCCTCCACCCCCGCCCCCCCCGCCAGAGCCGACACTCTCACCGCCCGCACCGACTTCGACAACATCGCTTCTCAACTATCTCGTGATCGCCGAAGTCCAAATCGACGGCGGCACATTGAAACGTGATAACGATTTCATCAAGCTCTACAATCCGACGAGCGCCGCAATTGATATAAGCAATTGGAAACTTCGCAAGCGGACGTGGACGCGGAGCACCAGCACAGAATCATCCATCCGCGTTTTTCCGGATGGGAGCCGTGTCGAGCCGCAAGGATATTTTCTATGGGCAAACTCCGATAACGGATTTTCAGCCGGGCTTGGCGCGAATGTTTCAAGTACCCAGACCATCGCGGTGAACAATTCGATCGCGCTCTTAAAATCCGACGGCACAGTGGTCGACGCTTTGGCCTGGGGCTCGGGACACGTGAATCCATTCGTCGAAGGCGCGGCATATCCGGAAAGTCCAGGAGCTCTCCAAAAACTTGGTCGGAAATTAGCCGACGGTTCGATCAAAGATACCGATAATAACGCCGAAGATTTTGAATTAAGATGAGTCCCGTTAGAAGCCGCGATTGCGTTGCTAAAAATCCAAATATCTATCAATGTATATTTACAGCAATGAATAAAATTAAACTGCAGACTTGCCCAGATCGCGATCCCTCGGGACTGAGTCCTCGGGACGAACGTCTGCTTCTAATGGGATGAGTAAAAATTTAATTATATTCGTATTGGTCGTACTTTTTGTTCTTATAGCATTTATTTATAAGTTTTTAGTGGTTACGAAGAGCGAATTCACGACCCTTAAAATCGGCGAGCATGAGTTTCGGGTTGAAGTGGCTAAAGACGATGCGGGTAGGATCCGGGGCCTCTCCGGCCGGGAATCTCTAGCTCCAGGGCAGGGGATGCTCTTTATATTTGATACGGCAGGAAATCACGGCTTTTGGATGAAAGGCATGAAGTTTCCTTTGGATATTGTGTGGATCAGGGATAATCGTGTAGTCGGCATAACCCAGAATATTCCAATAAGTAATAAATTATTTCCCCCTGCTTATTATCCTCCGGAACCGATTGATAGAGTGCTTGAACTAAACGCCGGGACAGTTGGAAAATACAATCTGCAAGTTGGTGATTCAATTGAGCTCGGTCCGGGTATATAATAAGTTATAATATAGGATATGAATCCCGTTAGAAGCCGCGATCGCGTTGCTAAAAATATAAATATCAATCAATACACGATCATTACAATGAATAAAATTAAACTGCAGACTTGCCCAGATCGCGATCCCTCGGGACTGAGTCCTCGGGACGAACGTCTGCTTCTAATGGGATGAGTAAAAATTTAATTATATTCGTATTGGTCGTACTTTTTGTTCTTATAGCATTTATTTATAAGTTTTTAGTGGTTACGAAGAGCGAATTCACGACCCTTAAAATCGGCGAGCATGAGTTTCGGGTTGAAGTGGCTAAAGACGATGCGGGTAGGATCCGGGGCCTCTCCGGCCGGGAATCTCTAGCTCCAGGGCAGGGGATGCTCTTTATATTTGATACGGCAGGAAATCACGGCTTTTGGATGAAAGGCATGAAGTTTCCTTTGGATATTGTGTGGATCAGGGATAATCG
>CAYHEU010000079.1:0-2984 GCA_964355785.1 uncultured Candidatus Saccharibacteria bacterium
GAATCGTGACAACGGGTTCGCGTTCGCCGTGTCGCAACTCTCTTCATTTCTCTCCTGTTTTCTTGGGAGAGTTTTGTTTTGTGAGCTGACCGCTCCAGCCACCGAACATTCGGCCTATTTCATCCAGTTTTTCAGAAAGAGCAATATATTTCTTATTATCGAGTGACTTCGTTTCCCATAACACCATCAAGAGGATTTTGAGGGTATCGAGCTTTCGGATGGCAAGTCGGATGTAAGGGTGCTTTTCTTCTCGCGAAAGAAAACTCGCATACGTAGCGGCTTCGATTACTTCTACAAACAGACCATCAATTCTTTCTCCCAATGTATAGCGAGAATTTTTTGGAATGTGTTGCAAAGACTCGTGCCAGAGTTTGTATGTGGCAACTAACTTTTGTATTACGGGTAAAGTTCCTGCGGGGGGGGGTCTTCCTTGAAAAATTATTCATGAAAATTCAATTTAACGAGGATTTTGAAAATATTGTCGGACTGGAAAATTTGCTTGAGGCATGGAAAGAATTTTTACGCGGGAAACGAAGCAGGCGGGATGTCCAAGAATTCTCGTTCCAGCTTATGGATAATATTATTCTGCTCCACAACGAACTTATTAATCATACCTATCGCCACGGCGGGTATCAAGGGTTTAATATCTCTGATCCGAAGCCAAGAAATATCCACAAAGCGAGCGTGCGCGATAGATTACTCCACCACGCGATCTATAGAAAACTATATCCATTTTTTGACCGCACGTTCATTGCCGATTCTTTTTCCTGCCGAATTGGGAAAGGGACGCACAGGGCATTAAACCACTTCAGGCGTTTCGCGTATATCGTGAGTAAAAACAACACAAGGACATGTTGGATATTGAAATGCGACATCAAAAAATTCTTTGCGAATATTGATCACAAGATTTTAAGAGATATTTTGGCAAACTATATTAAAAACCAGGATATTCTTTGGATTCTCCACGAGATTGTTGAAAGTTTTTCATCCGTTCGGCCCAGGGTCGGCCCGCCTTCGCCTCTCGGCTACGGACGGGCAGGCCTTCCGCTTGGTAATCTGACCTCACAACTTTTGGTGAATATCTATATGAATGAATTTGATCAATTTGTGAAGCATCGTCTGAAAGCGAAGCATTATATCCGCTACGCGGACGATTTTGCAATCCTTTCGGACAATCACACGTGGCTTCAAGAGCAAATAACTCCAATACAAGAATTTCTCACATCTCAATTGAAATTAGAATTACATCCAGATAAAGTATTTATCAAAACACTTGCGTCTGGCGTTGATTTCCTGGGATGGGTGCATTTCTCCGACCATCGCATTTTACGAACTACGACCAAGCGGCGTATGATAAAGAGAGTAGAAGAAATGCCTTTGCCTGCGACGCTTAATTCTTATCTGGGGCTTTTAAAGCATGGAAATACTCACGGACTTCAGAAAGAAATCTACAAGCAATTTCTTTTACATAAAGACGAAGATATTTTTTAAGCGATATGAAATCGTTCTTACGAAAAGTTTTTTATAGCGTGCCGGGTTTGGCTTCCCACTACCATTGGCTGTGGGCATTTTTGGGCGCGATTTTTTATGGGTTTCCCAGCAAGAAAATTTTTGTGATCGGCGTTACCGGCACCAAAGGCAAAACCACGGTTTTGGAGCTGATGGACGCTATTCTTACCGCCGCCGGCCCTTCGACTGGGCTCAGGGCAGGCAATAAAACCGCACTTCTCTCTTCGATAAAAGTTAAAATCGGAGATCACGAAGAAAAGAATACAACCGAGAACACGATGCCGGGGAGATTCTTTATTCAGCGGTTCCTGCGGCGCGCAGTGCGTGCGGGATGTACCCACGCCTTGATTGAGGTGACGTCCGAAGGGGTGAAATATCACCGTCATCGTTTCATAAAATGGGGCGCCGCATTTTTCGTGAACCTCCACCCGGAGCACATTGAGGCGCACGGCTCGTTCGAGAAATATCGCGCTGCGAAGATAAATTTTTTGAAATATGCGGCAATGGTTGGCGCGAAGATTTTCGTGAATCGTGACGATAAGGGCGCCGAATCCGCCGCGCGCATGCTCACGGGCCGAAAAATCGAATTCTACTCCCGGCGCGATTTTCCCGATGTCGAAAAATTAGAATCCGGTTTGTATATGAGCGATTTTAACAAGGAGAATGTTGCGGCAGCGCTTGCCCTGGCGAAGGCGCTCGGCGTACAAAGCGATATCGCTCTCCGCGCCGTTCAGGAATTCCGAGGCGTTCCGGGGAGAATGGAATTTGTTCAAAAGAAACCGTTTTCGGTCGTGATTGATTACGCCCATACGCCAGATTCGCTTGAGGCAGTTTATAAAAGTTTAAAGTCCCTAAATCCTAAATCCTCTATTCTAAATTCTCGCATGATCTGCGTTCTCGGCTCGGCCGGTGGCGGCCGTGATAAATGGAAACGTCCCGAGATGGGAAGAGTTGCCGCATCGTATTGTGACGCAATTGTGCTCACGAACGAAGATCCGTACGACGAAGACCCGATAAAGATAATACGCGAGATTGAGGCGGGGGTGCACGAAAATCCGCATTTCGATGCGAAACTCTCCGCGCTCACGTGGCGGATTCTTGAGAGACGCGAGGCGATTATGCATGCGCTTTCGCTCGCTCGCGAGGGAGATGCGGTAGTTCTTACGGGGAAGGGAAGCGAATCGTGGATTCATGAGGCACGGGGGAGGAGAATTCCATGGAATGAAAAGCAGATTGTCGAAGACACACTTCGCGATCTCAAGACAAAGGAATAAAAAGCCCCGCGCGTTTCCGTCGCGGGGCGATCGAACTCTCGAAGTTCCTCTTATTGCTGCGAGAGGAGCGTAAAACCGATGAGCTTGTAAAGCATGCGCGCGCCGACGTTCGCGTCCCAATCATCGCCACGGGGTCCGGGCGCCACTTCGACGAGGTCGAAACCTACGATTTTTCTCCCGGACTCTTTGATCGTCCGGATA
>CAYHEU010000080.1:0-2772 GCA_964355785.1 uncultured Candidatus Saccharibacteria bacterium
GGAGTCATTATTTTTACGTCGGAAGCTATGCTGGAAGCTTCCGTCAGGTTTGTGTTCCTTTTCATGGTAGTAGGGCCATTGATCCGAGAACGCTAAAAAGTATTATTGCGCAGTCCGGTATATCAAAAAAGGATTGGCTGAACCAATAAGCAGCCCTGTTCGCTAAAAAGAAAAACCCCCGGCGCGGACGGAACCACGCAAGGGTTTTTTTCGTAGTGAATGTGTTCATTGTAACAAATCCCCAAACGTGGTTTCGCGGGGCGGCCGGATATGTTGGCCGCCCCGCGTTATCCATCTTGGCTCTTCCGGACATCCGGGGGAACGCAGATCATCCGGATGATCCAGATGGCGGATGCGTGGACTGTGGCGAACACGAGGTAGAGTCCGGTTGCCGGATCGTGGCACGCGCTCCGCGATCTCCTCGAGCGTCTCTTCCACGTTGAGGATGGCCTTCTCGAACTGGGATGGGACCGGGAATCTTTGGCACCACATCTTGACGATGCGAAGATGTTGGCGGAGATACCAAAGCTTCTTTTTAACCTCCGCCTCCTGTTCTGGCGTCATCATGCGCTCCTCCTTCGCAACCTTCGCTTTTGTGTTGGGGCTTGAAAGCCGCTAATTGTATTTACTATGCTAATATTTTGAGTATGAACTGGGAGATTCCCGAGTATAGCCGTAACCAAGTTGATAAGGCAGGTAGGGTGCTTTTAAGCGATAGTCATGCTCCAGAAGAAATTGCCCTAGCGAATACAATTTTGACAAACTGGCGTGTGGTTCATATGTATCCACTGAATACATTTCGTACGACGCTAAGAAAAAGGTTAAGCGCGTTAGGCGAAGAAATAAATATATCCCAACGACTTAAGCGCAGAGAATCCATCATAAACAAGCTTGGCATAGACACCTCAATGAGGTTGTCTCAGATGCAAGATATTGGCGGGCTTCGTGTTGTTTTACCCAGTGTTCGTGTTTTGAGAGAATTGGAGACTATGTATGCCAAAAAACCAACCCAACAATTTCCTCATGAGTTGCGCCCAAATAGGGACTATATTAATAATCCGAGGGATGCAGATGGTTACAGGAGCCTTCATTTGATCTTTAGATATCAGAAGAACGCTGGACCCAAAGAATATAATGGGCTTCTTTTGGAGCTACAGCTTAGAACTAAACTACAGCACTATTGGGCAACGGCCGTGGAAACCTTAGAGACTTTTTTGAAACAACCAATAAAATCTCGGAAAAGAAACCCAGAATCTGAGTGGGTCGACTTCTTTCGTGTTGTTTCGTCTGCATTCGCGCATATTGAAAACCTTCCATTGGTGCCAAGATATTCAAAACTATCTAAAGAGGAGACATTCCTAAGGGTCGCGGTAATGAATGATAAGCTACACGTGCTAGACCAGTTAAAGAGTTTTAGGTTAGTTGCCGATATGGTTATAAAACGTAAAGACAAAAAGGCAGTTTATCACATTATTCTTCTTAACCACGAAAAGAGGACTGGTCAGTTATTTTCTTATGCGGAGCAATATCTCTCTTCTGCAAAAGAAATGTACGCGGAGCTTGAGTCTCAGGCCGCCAATGGTGCCCCAATAGATTCTGTTTTGGTCTCTGTTACCTCAATTAGTAATCTTCGTAGAGATTATCCAAGTTTTTTTCTTGATACTAGGCAGTTTATTGATGCCGTCGAAAATCAAATTATAAAAAAAGTTAAAAATACTCCCAAAACTAATGTCTCTTAATTTTCAGTTTTTGTTATCAGCGCTTACTATTCTTGTTGTTTTAGCTTTAATATTCCCGCTTCCCACCCACGCATTCATCATCGACGGCTAGCCGCCCGCCGAGCTTCCTAAAATTCAGCACGGCGTTTGGCACGGGCTTCTCGCTCCCTACGCGCTCCTCGGCGGTTGGCTCATAAACGGCAACATCCGGATGTACGCCGCCCCGAACTCCGGCCGTCTCTACGACCTTGGCTTCCTCATCGGCGTTTGCGGTTCCGTCCACCTCGGCTGGCTCGCCGCCATCATTTCGACCGTCGGCCACTGGACCGGTAGATACTAAGAGCCAGAAAACTAGGGGTTAGTTGATTAGAGAATAGATATCAACGAACCCACCATCGGGCCATACTATTTTCTTATTCGCGCTCCCGTCCTCCCTAGGAGGGAATAAAAAAATAGTCTAAAGTAAAAACATACGGGCGTGGCGGGTAAGTATTCCGGCCATTTTCGTTTATTAACAAATCTTTCCGATCGGAAAGATTTGTTAATAAGATTCACAAACGCGAATTTGACACCCTCTTGCCATTTGCGTTTTCCGGGTATACGCTCTCGGTAGAACTTTCCCTGCGCAATCTCTTCGTCCCGTGCGCGGGGATTCGACGCGCCTTCAGGGCGCAAGGAGGACGTTATGATGCCTCGTGATGTGAAAATTCACTTCACCGGATCGCAGGTGGCGGCTCTCGAGGGATTGGGGGCTCTTTTCCAGGCCGGGCTCATCAAGGGCATCAACTTCTCAGAGGTGGTCTCCGGAATGATCACAATCTTCAACGGGAAAGAGTGTGGGGTTCGTGACATCATCTTCTGCTACCCCAACAGGAACGCGGTGAAGATTCAGGTGTACCGCGCGATTGGCTGGCGATCCTGGCGAAATCAGCCCTGAAATCCGGCCCGACCCGCCACGCCGAAGCTGCGCTGTGGAAGCTTTCCCAGGAGGAAAATTGCCCGCGCTGGGCCATCGATGCCCTCTGGGCGCCGGTGCGCACGAACGGGACCTCGG
>CAYHEU010000081.1:0-2616 GCA_964355785.1 uncultured Candidatus Saccharibacteria bacterium
CGCTTGTGGGCATTGCATCGACTGGGACATTCTGAACAGCCCGGTCAAGTATGTCCACGAAAAACTGCTCTCCTCTCTTTCGCAAATGATTGGACGAGGGCTACGTTCGGTAATTCTGATCGGGGGGGGCGAACCAACTCTTTACCCCCGATTCGGAGACACCGTTCGCTTCCTGAAAGAACGAGGTGTTCAGGTGGCGGTCGTCAGCAACGGTTCTCGCAACGAGAAAATCCGCGAAGTGGCGGATTTGTTCACTCCAAGAGATTGGGTGCGCCTTTCGCTTGACTCCGCGTATGATCGAACTTTCCAGGAGATGCATCGACCGAAGCAGAAGGTGTCGTTGGAGGAAATCTGTGCCGGAGTACCAAGCATTCGCGAAAGAAACCTGGGGCTTCAGATCGGTTTTTCCTTTATTGTCACTTGGAGTGGAGCCGAGAGTGCGGGCGAAGTGCCAATTGTGTCGAATATCGACGAGATAGTTCCTGCGGCAAAGTTGGCGCGAGATTCAGGGTTCAGCTATTTTTCCGCCAAACCATTTCTCCGGCGCTCCCCAGAGGGCGGCGAAGTGATGGACACTGGAGCGATTGAAAATTACAAGAGCACAATCGCCCGCATCCGAGCCGCAATCAACGAAGCCAAAGCGTTGGAAACTACCACCTTCAGCATCGTGGAGAGCACCAACCTACGGCTTTTGGAAAGCGATACCTGGCGAGAGTTCACCAAGCAACCCAGCACTTGTCACATGCAGGCCCTACGCCAGGTCCTCTCTCCGCGCGGGCTTTACAATTGTCCGGCACATCGCGGAGTAGGAAAAGCTTTTATCGCCGGAAAAGATGGCTACGCGGATGCATCAAATGTGTCTAGAACACAAGAAGCCACTACCTCAATACTGCGCCATTTCAACGCAGGGCACGAGTGCCGAGAAGTGACCTGCCTCTATCAGCCAGTCAATCACTGGATTGAAAACGCCATCAAAAGCGGGGTTAATACAGAAGAGCTTGAAGCCGTCGCTGATCGGGGAGATTACTTTTTGTGAGATCATCGCGTAGTCTTGTCGGAGGCAAAAAACTTCCGACATTTTTTTGAAAAACAAAATTTGACAAAAATAGATTTTAGTATTAGTGTGCGAAACAGTTAGTCACTGGGGAGCTGTCATGAAAAAAATCATTTTAATCGTTGGTGGGACGTCCGGTTTAGGTCTTGCTTTGGCCCGTCTTTTTGCCAAAGAAAATAACACCGTTTTCATCACCGGCAGAAGCAACCCGCAAGAAAAAAACATTCGCTTCTTCAGCTTGGACATCGGTTCTAATGTCGATAAGCTTTCTGCCGATTTAGATTCGCTAATCGGCGAAGTTGGTCCGGTTAACCTCCTTGTTTACGCCGCCGGATTCGAAGAAAAAGGAACCATCGGCGAACTCGAAGATTCAAGCATCCGGAAGATGGCTAACGTCGGATTTTTGGCACCCGCCATGCTATTGCAAAGAATTCTGCGAAAGCAAGGAGTGTTAAACGGATTCATCGCCATCACCTCCACCTCACAGTGGATTCCCCGTCTTCGTGAACCAATCTATACAGGTGTTAAAGCCGGAATCGCCATGCTTGCCAATTCTTTCTCGCTTGATGAGCGAGTCGGCAAAGTTCTGGTGGTGGGACCTTCCGGAATGAGTACCGGGTTCTGGAGAAACAACCCCCGTGACATGTCCATTCTTCTTGATCCAAGATGGGTCGCGGAACAAACGATACTTATGTGTCAGGGCGACTTTAGATACAAACTTGTGCGCATCCTGCGCGACCCGCCGAGAATTGAGGAGTTGGAAACACGCTGATACTCCACTCCCCGCTCCGCCCTAAGCGGAGCATTTTTATTCTCACTTTCTAGATAGAATTCAAAATCTTTTTTTAGAAAACGGCGCGGAATAAATCAAATCATCGATTTCATTTATTACCATCTCTACAGTTATATTTTCAATTTGCCTTTTCACCTCTTTTTCATCGTACACACGAGTATTCATGATATGAATCGCCGGGGCGATGCGCCCTTTCCAAAACACCACTCGGTGTATGGCTGACACTGGGGGCTGTTCTCTTTCATCCATAGGCCCAAGAATATCGATGGTCGGCACACTAAAAGCTTCGGCAATATAGATGGGGCCTGTGTCAACGCTTATAAAAAGAGATACCTTTGCAATAAACGCCTTCAGTTCTTCAAGGGAAAATTCTCCGGTCGCATCATAAACATTTGGGGAAGAAATAAGTGAAAAAAATTCCTTTGCTTTATCAATCTCCTGACTTGAGCCCACAACAACCACATCTGCTCCATGTCTCTCAATTAAATATTTGACCACTTCAGCAAATCTCTCGACTGGCCATTCTTTAATTTTATTTCCCGCTGAAAGAGAAATTCCAATCAACAATCTGCCATTAATCAAGCCATGGGCATTCAGCCATTTTTCTACTTTTACAACTGATTCATCGTTAAAAGTAAGAATCTTTTTTGTATCGTCTGTTTTAATTCCTATTGGCTCAAGAAGATGTAATCTATCCCGCGGAGCATACGTTCCCATGGTAAGCGGTATTCTAATAACAAAGTGCCTCAATATTCTATAAGTAATAGTT
>CAYHEU010000082.1:0-2605 GCA_964355785.1 uncultured Candidatus Saccharibacteria bacterium
CTTCCGATCTGCCTCTAATTTCATTTCTATATGATAACACAAATCTTACTGATGATCAAATAAAAAACCTCTGCTAACAAACAAAACTCCCCCAAAAAAGGGGAAGAAATAAAGAGATTTGCGGAAGACGAACTCGTTCTCGGGATTCCACTCGTTGCCGGGTTTCGCCCAGTTGTCGTTCAACCACAGACCGTCTTCGTTGCGGTTCAGCTTGAAGACGTTCGGATTGCCGGAAGAGTCGCTTCTTTGCGCGCGCCCACCCGTGTCACCGGAAAGTGTGATTATTAAAATCTCCTTTCCTGAATCTTATTCAGTATCTTATTATACCCTAGACGCGCGTACCAAGTATTTTTATTTTTTAGTTTCGATCGCGCTACTCTACCTCAAGCTCGGACTTAAAGTCAGCGAGGAGGGCAAAGTTTTCGTTCGCGCGCGGCGAAACTGGATTCGGTAGCCAGAAGTCGTAACCGCCGGCATATTCACCTAGTACCAATTTAGATCATACCAAAAATTCAGCGACCTCGCACACAAAGTGTGCGAGGAGTGTAAATCAAAAACCAAAGTTCAAAGGGACCAAGGGCTCAAATATCCGCCTCGTCGTCGCTAGCGCTCCTCCGAGGCGGACTTGCGGAAGACGAACTCGTTCTCGGGAGACCACTCGCTGCCGGGTATCGCCCAGCGGCCGTCCAACCACAGACCGTCTCCGTCGCGGTGCAGCTTGAAGACGCTCGGAGCGCCGGAGTTGCGGATTGGTCTCATACCCACATAAATCCACTCGTCCATCGGTTGATTTTGATATTTGAGCCGGTAATGGGGTCCAACTTCGGCAGGACAGAGTTCGAGCCCCAGCTCTTTGGCTCGCTCATAAATTTCTTGTAAAGGGGTGTTTCTGATAAAGCCCAGATCCACTATCTTGAGCTTCACCAAGGTCATCTCTTCTGGATTTTGATTTGTCGTAAAATCCGGATTTTCTATCATCCCTTTGGCGTACGCAGAAATTTTGATCCCAGCTATTTCAAGCTCTTGAGTTAACTGTTCTTTTGTCTTGCCGCCAATCTCCACTTTTTCAATGCTGATTTTTCTTTCGGGAAATTGGGTATATATGTGTTTCAGATTATCCGGCAGTTTTTGGAAAATGCCGGGCTCAAGTTTGCCGACATACGCCCGTGTGTTTTCATTGATTTTGTTTATGTTGCGCGCGATTTGATCTTTTGTGCATTCAAAAACCACCGGCATATCTTCTTCTGGATTTCTTTGGGCTAACAACTCCACGATGCGGGAATCTCGACTATAACTATAACCAAAGCCTTCGATTTTGCTATCAATTTCATAAAGAAAAACCAGCTCGTCTTTGTTTAATTCTTGTCCGATTTTGGATTTTTTCTCAATCGCCGTCAGCCACTTCATATCCGCGGAAGTTTTTTTGTATCGCTCGGCTCCCGGAAGTTCGGCCATTTTCTGCTCCGCAATCTCCACCATATTCCCTTCGAGATTTTGCTGATTGTCCTCCACGCCTCTCACCTCTCCGATTTTGCCTTCCTGCATTCGGATGGCAATTCTCGGAATCATCGGTTTCCCTTGGCGGTCAAGGGTGTAGTAAATATAAAAGTCGCCGTTCTGAAGCTGGGTTTCGGCAGTGGCGAAACCTTTAGTGCACCAAGCTGTGCCTTTGTTTTGAAGCGAGGCCCAAAGGGCGGTAGGGTCGGTCCCTTTTTCATACCGCACCCACTTGCCTTCGATTTCTTTTCGCATCTCCGGCGTAATCTCTCCGGCCTGTTTGATCCCTTCGACATATTGCTTAGCAAAGGAAAGTTTGGCGAAACTCGCCGCCTTTTCTTTGGTGACGAGCTCACCCTCGGGAGTCTGAACCGCTTCTTGGGCTTTACGCAATCTCTCAAGCATCGCCGGATCTTTGCCCGCTTCAATCATCTGCTCGACATAGGCGAGCGCGCCGCGATCGATATCGGGAAATAACCGAGTGCTCCCCGCCGAACGCTTGGTAAATTCCCCTTTATCTTTGTCGTAGTCACCCAAATCAAGCACGTTCCGAAAAGCGTAATAGCGAAACCATGTGGGGTATGGCTCATTGGCATCCGAAAGGTATTGAATCCAGTTGTCGAGTGATTTTTCCAAGTCGGCCACCGCGATTTCCCCTCTGGCTTCTAGTTCTTGCGGCCCGTAATGCGCTTCGACACCCATCTCTCGAGCGGCGCGCTCTTCCACTCTCGCCGCTCCTTCGGCCATCTTGGCTTTGTTTGGACGCACGTATTTATTCATCACCATCTCTCGCAAGAGCGAGAGGGCGCGGGGACGCGATTCGGCGCCAAACATTTTCTTTGGTTGTTCTTTGTCAGGATCGAGCGCCAGGCGCTCTAGTCGGTCAAGGTAATTTTGGATTTTGGCGGTTGAGTCTTGGGGGGCTTTTTCTCCCTCTTTTATTTCCGTCCGCCTGGCAGCCGTTTCTACCTCTTCGGCATTGTGGAGGTCATATTTTTGCTTCAAAAACTCCGGGTTTTCCATAAATTTATTTTAGCCCAAATAAAGCGCTATCCCAAACCCACTCTAACCCCCGAACCTCCAACTTAAGACATTCTAACATTCTGCA
>CAYHEU010000083.1:0-2585 GCA_964355785.1 uncultured Candidatus Saccharibacteria bacterium
CAAAGCCTCAAAAACGGACGCGATAAAAAAGAACAAGGCGGCGCGGCTTAAGTCGCGGCTCGCAAAACTCCTCAAAAAGTGATTCAGAGCACGAGGTCAACCAACGCTTCCTCGTAACCCAATTTTCCCGCCTTTATCGCGACATCATATTTCGCGAAATTTTCGAGCTTTTCCGGCCATTGGTACGCGAGCATGTGGAACACTTTCTGTGCGGGCTCGTTTTCCGCAAATATCGTCTCAAGCGCCGCGAGGCGTTTTTCCCGATCCCAGCTTTTCAAAGCCGTGAGGAGATTCCAGAAATTCGGGGTAATTTCGAGATCAAACTTCTCGAGTTCTTTTTGATCGATCGCTTTCTTCTCCAAAAAACTAAGTTTTTGAAGCTCCGTCACAAGCCGCCACGAGTCGCCCTCGTGAACCGCAGCAAGAAATGAAACCGCCTCCGCGGTCAACGGGACGCCGAATTCTTTCGCTTTTGTCTTTACAAACAAGAGCTGTTCTCTCCCCTCAAGCGGCTTGAATTCTTCCTTCGTCTTTGCGTGTTTTTTAAGGAAATCGAAACCTTCTGTTGCCCCTCTCGTTTCGGAAATCAATATCGTTACCTCCGGACCCGTTTTCGCAAGCCTTCTCAATTCCTTTATAAGCTCTTTGTCGTCCTCCGCCTCAAACACGTTCTCGAGAACGGCCATCGTGAAGGCGCTGAACATCGACTGACCTCTCGCAAATTCCTGGAATCGCCCCACACTCTCCGGTTCCATACAATCAAACCGTTCCACCGAAAGATCGGAGTATTTTTTTCTGAACTCGGCTATATAATACTTCGTCCGCTCGCGGCGCCGATAATCATCCGATCCGTAGAGGAAAATGATCATTTATTTATAATATATCACTCCGTAGTCGTGCCAGTGCGGTTTCTCCCAAGCCCAGTGACAATGATTGCCACCGGCTTCAAACCCGAAGCCATGACAAAAGCGAATTTGCGGAACATAAACTTTGAGACCCTCGACCGCAACAGAGGCAGATTCCTTAGTCGCTATTTTGTGCCACCCTGCCGACTGTAGCACCCAAATGAAGATAACAAATAAAACGAAACTGATTACTATAAGAATAGACTTTTTCATCGTTCCTTCTTCTCGATGCTAACCCGCAGAAATTCTCGAAAGAGTGGATGGGGATGTAGTGGTCGTGACTTGAGCTCCGGATGAAATTGCGTTCCCACGAAGAATGGGTGTACTTCCCGAGGCAATTCCATGATCTCCATAAGCCGATGGTCCGGAGATGTGCCGGAAAAGATTAGTCCTTTCTTCTCGAGTTTTTTTATATAGTCAGGATTCACCTCGTAGCGATGGCGATGCCGCTCGGAAATCACGTTTGCCTTGTATGCTGCGTGAGCGATCGTGCCTTTCTTGAGGTGAGCTGGATACATCCCCAAGCGCATCGTGGCGCCATAGTGCTTCGCGGCCAAGTTCTTCTTTTGCTCGGGCATGATATCGATAACTGGATATGCCGTCTTGGGGCTGATCTCCGTCGTCTGGGCCCCCTTAAGCCCAAGAACGGACTGCGCAAATTCGATCACCTCAAGCTGCATGCCGTAGCAAAGCCCAAAACATGGGATCTTTTTCTCGCGGCAGTACCGGATCGCCGCAATTTTCCCCTCGATGCCTCGCCCCCCGAATCCGCCGGGGACGATAATGCCGTTATATTTCAAAAGGTCCTTGAGCTCGTTCTTGTTCTTTTCAAATTTCTCCGACGAGATCCACTCAATGACCGGCTTTCGTTTCCAGAAATACGCAGCGTGTTTCACCGCTTCGATCACGGAGATATAAGCATCCGCAAGAATAAAGTCTCCGCTCCCAAAATATTTTCCGACGACTCCGATTTTGACCGTCGCGGAGAGATTCCGCACCGTCCGCGCAAGCTTTTTCCAGTCATAAAGATTTTTCCTGCGCGGACGCACGCCGAGACGCTCAAGAACCAAATTTCCCAGATGGTCGTGCTCAAAATTGATAGGGACCTCATAAATCGAATAAACGTCCGGCGCGGAGATAATCGCCCTCATATCAAGATTGCAGTTGAACGCGATTTTCTCCTTCCGTTTCTTGTCAAGCGGGACAGATGCCCGCGCCAAAATAAAATCCGGCTGGAGTCCTGCGGAGTTCAGGGTGCGCACCGCATACTGCGTCGGCTTCGTTTTCAACTCATTTTCATCGCCGCGAATCGGAAGAAAGCTCACGAGAATGAGCGCCACGTCCTTCGGCTTTCGCGCTTTCATCATACGGACGGCTTCGAGAAAGAGAATGTTTTGATATTCTCCCACCGTGCCGCCGATTTCCACAATTACTATTTCCGCCTTGTTCTTTGACGCGGCGCGCTCAATTTTCGAAATCACTTCAAGCTGAATGTGGGGAACGACCTCCACACATCTCCCGCCGTAGCCCATGCTTCGCTCCCGCTCGATCACGCTCTTATAGACACTCCCCGTCGTCATATAGTTCAGCCTCGAAAGGTCCACGTTCAAGAACCGCTCATAGTTTCCCATATCCTGATCGCACTCCGTGCCGTCATCCAAAACAAAAACCTCACCGTGT
>CAYHEU010000084.1:0-2518 GCA_964355785.1 uncultured Candidatus Saccharibacteria bacterium
GTGATCGTCCGCGGCGGAGCAAGTTCGATGATCGCCCCCATCTTCTGGAGCATTTTAATAAGCCCGACAATCTCCGGCTCTAGCGCGGCGTTTTTGATGACTGTTTTCCCTTTGGCAAGCACAGCGGCAAGAATGGTGTTTTCGGTCGCCCCGACGCTTGGGAAATTAAACTCAATGGAGGCACCTCGGAGGCCCCTGGGCGCCTTGGCGTAATAGCTCGAAGCCGTTATTTCGATTTCGGCTCCCAGGGCGCGGAGCGCTTGGAGATGAAGGTCAACTGGCCGCGGACCAATCTTATCCCCGCCTAAAATAGGGACTTCCGCCTCGCCTGTCCGCGCAAGGAGCGGTCCCAATGCGAGTATTGGAATTCGATTTCGGCGACTCAACTCCAAAACGCGGCTCGTTTTTACAGAAAGGGTCGTGAGCGTCGCAGATCCGTTTTGTACCGAAATAGTGCTTCCTATACGTTCGCAGAGTTCACGGGTAATGTCCGTGTCGCCGATCTTAGGGAAATTGTCGAGCCGAACCGGCTCATCGGTTAAGAGCGAAGCGATCATAAGCTTCGGCGCTTCAGCCTTCGCGCCAGAGAGCCTAACTTCGCCGTGAAGTTCTTTACCGCCCTCTACTATAAATCTTGCCATGCAGAAAATCTTTGAGCTTGTCTATTTTGATCCTTTCCTGCCTCGTAGAGTCCCGGTCTCGGACGGTCACCTCGTCATTTTCCAAACTCTCAAAGTCAACCGTGAAGCAGAATGGCGTGCCGATCTCGTCCTGCGAATAATAACGCTTGCCGATGTTGCCCCTATCGTCCCAGGCGATGGGGAAATCAAGCGTTAAGCGTAAATCGTCGTATATTTTTCGGGCGAACTTTACCAATTCCGGTTTATTGGCAAGAAGCGGAAAGACGGCGGCCTTGTATGGAGCGAGACGCGGATGGAGTTTTAGGACTACCCTGTCCCCTTCTTCGGAATACGCATCAATGAGCAAAAAGAGAAGGGCGCGGTCTACTCCTCCTGAAGTTTCAACGACATACGGAAAGAATCGTTCATTTGTTTCCTGATCAAAATATTCCAAATTTTCTCCGGAGAATTTGGTATGACGCCGAAGATCCCAATCTCCTCGGTTATGGATTCCTTCGCATTCTTTCCAGCCAAAAGGAGTTTCGTATTCAATATCCCACGCGGCCTTAGCGTAGTGAGCGCGTTCATCTTCTGCGTGCTCACGTAAGCGAAGTTTTTTAGCGTTTACGCCAAGATTGTGGTACCAGTGCATACGCTCTTCCTTCCAATACTCCATATATTTCTCCGCTTCGTCCGGTTTCACATAGAATTGCAATTCCATCTGTTCGAATTCTCGGGAGCGGAAAATAAAGTTTCCCGGGGTAATTTCGTTACGGAAAGCTTTGCCAATTTGGGCAATGCCAAAAGGAATTTTGAGTCGCGTGGAGTTAAGAATGTTTTTGAAATTCACGTGAACACCCTGCGTGATTTCTCCGCGAAGATACACGGTAGTTTTTTCGTCCTCCACTACCCCCAGTTTCGCCTCGACGAGGATATTAAACTGTTTCGGTTCAGTCCATGCCGTTTTTTCTTTCTTCTTTTTATGAAATGCTTCGTGTTCGGCGACTGCGTCTTCCTGATCCGCTCTGATACGCGTATGACATATCTTGCATTCAACGAGGGGGTCGGTAAATGCGTCTGTATGCCCGGAGGCTTCCCATACTTTGGGATTCATAAGTATGGAGGTGCTGACCCCGACAATATCATCGCGTTTTCGCACAATGGAATTCCACCACTCCTGCTTGATATTGAATTTGAGTTCCGATCCTAACGGGCCGTAATCCCATGTACCCCGAAGCCCTCCATAAATTTCCGATCCGGGAAAAATAAAGCCCCGCCTTTTCGCCAAACTCACAATTTTTTCCATCATAACATTTAAAACCCGACTAAGGTTGAACTCGGCGGTCGCCTTGAACCGTTGTGTCGTCAGGCAAAGAAGTGGTTAAAGCTCCATCCGAGGACTCTAAAGTTAAATTGGTGAAGCTATCCACTGCCTGAATTTTGGTTTCGCTAAGTAGCGGAAGTTCCTGGCCGACCTGATTTACGGCAGGAGTTGTCTCTATTTGGAAGATGGCCTCGGCCGGCTGGCCAACGATTCCTTTAGTCGCTGGAATGCTTCGGACCTGCCACAAAATCCGGCCGCTATTCTGATCGAAGACCGGCGGCTGGCCCTCGAGATTGGATTTAAATTTTCCGGTGAAACGGCTCCCGGACTGAAGGTATGCCGAAACCTGAACATTCGCGACGTCAGTCGAGTAGTTGGTTATTAGCCAGTGAATAGTATACTGTGTCGCTACGTTCACTTTTGGGGGATATGGACCGGAGTTCAAAAAACCGGAAGCCGCGTCTCTAAACAATGCCCGTGAATCAATAGCGACCTCGCCTGCCACTTTGGTCTCGAGATTCGCCACTGAAAGAGTTTTTTCGGCTGTGGTGTTTTGGGGAACAGTTGGCGACTG
>CAYHEU010000085.1:0-2485 GCA_964355785.1 uncultured Candidatus Saccharibacteria bacterium
TGTATGCGGGAGCTGCAAGCGGCCGACGCGGGCGGGATACCGCTTTCACGGAGATAAAAAAGTCCGATATTGTAAGAAATGCAGTGCGGTTAATTAAATATGACGGACGCATCCAAACATAAAATGGAAAAAGAGACGGGCGTCAGGAATTTCCTGGAGAAGGTTGTGGTGAACATAGGCGTCGGGCGGCTTAGTCAAAACGCGAATTTTGACGAAAAGATCCTGCCGCAGATTGCAAAGGATCTCGCCTCGCTCGCCGGCCAGGCGCCTCGGGTCCGTCGTGCAAAGCAATCAATCGCCGGTTTCAAGCTTCGTGAAGGCCAAATCGTGGGTCTTCAGGTGACGCTCCGGGGCAAGAAAATGCTTGATTTTTTCGAGCGGCTGATTAATACTGTATTGCCCCGTGTGAGGGACTTTAAGGGTCTCGATCTCGCGATTATCGACAAAGGTGGCGTTTTGAATATCGGCATTAAGGAGCATGTCGTTTTTCCAGAAATCAATCCTGAGGAATCGACGCTTATGTTTCCTCTTGGGGTGAATTTGGTGCCTCGGATCAAAAATCGCGAGAACGCTATCCTGAATTATCGGAAATTCGGTGTGCCACTTAAAAAAAGCTAAAGATAATTTCCTATGGCGAAAGCTTCAGTCATTGCACGCAGTCGAAAAAAACCGAAATATTCCACTCGTCTTACGAGAAGGTGTTTTCGTTGCGGCAGAAAAGGCGGTTATATGAGGAAGTTCGGGCTTTGCAGGATCTGCTTCCGGGAAATGGCGACCCGGGGCGAGATCCCGGGCGTCAAAAAAGCGTCATGGTAAACAAATAGCTTTTAGGTTTGAACTGTTAGGTCTTAGGCGAAAAGGACAGAGACAACTAAAAGCTAAAATCTACAAACTAAAAACTAATTCAATGTACTACGATCTTCTTACAAAGATTAAAAACGCAGAGCGCGCCAGGAGAAAAATGGTGCGTCTTCCTTTTTCTAATATGGATTTCGCGGTTGCAAAGGTTCTTATGGAAAAGAAGTACATCAAAGACGTGAAGAAAAAAATGATGGAGAAAAAGGGTTTCTTGGAAATTGAGTTGAATCCACGTGAGGACCATTCGTCGATCGGAGGTTTTAAAATGTTGAGTACCCCGGGACGCCGCCTCTACGTGGGATACCGGGCCCTCAAGCCCGTGCGCCAAGGTTACGGCATGGGAGTCGTTTCGACCTCAAAGGGTGTTATGACGAACCTTGAGGCAAGAAAAAATAAACTCGGAGGAGAATATCTTTTCCAGATTTGGTAATCATGAGCAGACTCACCAAAAAACCTGTAAAGCTTCTCCCGGGCGTTACGTTTGCTCAAGATGGAAGTACGCTCATTTTTAAAGGTCCGCAGGGCGAAAAAAAACTCCAGATCCTCCCGTTCACCAAGGTGAAGGTCGAGGGAGAGAACGTGATCATAGGATCTGACTCGAACGATCTTCAGGCGCGGGCAAACGGGGGTACGATGTGGGCGCTCGTTCGGAACGCCGTTCAGGGGGTAGCCAAAGGATTTTCGAAAGTTCTCGAAATTAACGGCGTCGGTTATCGCGCAAACGTTGAGGGCAAAGATCTCGTACTCTCGCTTGGATATGCGAATCCGATCCGCTTTACTCCTCCTCCCGAGGTGACGGTTATGGTCGAGAAAAACCTTATTAAGATTTCAGGGGTTGACAAAGAACTCGTGGGGCGAGCCGCGGCGGAAATCCGGGCATTTAAGAAACCGGAGCCGTACAAGGGGAAAGGTATTCGTTATCAGGATGAAGTGATACGGAGAAAGGCGGGAAAGAAACCGGCGCCCCCGGGGGCCGGTGCGCCATAGGAATCGAACATGAATAGCACGAAATTATTCAACAAGCGATACGAACAAAGAGTGAGGCGCACGCGCGCGAAGATTTTTGGTTCCGCAAAAAAACCCCGGCTCGCGGTATTTCGAAGCAATAAATTCATCTACGCCCAACTTATTGATGACGAAAAAGGCGTTACGATCGCCTCGGTGTCGAGTCGGGAATTCTCGAAGGAGGAACTTAAAAAAACAAAGCGGGAGCAAGCTCTGCTTGCGGGGAAACGCATTGCGGAGAAAGCGAGTTCGCTGGGAGTAAAAGGTGCGGTCTTTGATCGCCGCGGATACCTTTACCATGGTCGCATAGGCGCGCTTGCAGAAGGAGCTCGAAGCGGCGGATTAAAGATTTAAGATAAACAATGAGAAAAGAAGATTGGATAAAAGATGAATTTAAAGATCGAGTGCTCGACTTGCGGCGAGTAACCCGCGTTGTTGCCGGCGGCAAACGTTTTCGTTTCAGGGTAACCGTTGTGATCGGAGACGAAAAAGGCCAAGTGGGGGTGGGAATCGCGAAGGGCCTTGATGTCGCAAGCGCGGTTTCAAAGGCGAAAGTGAGGGCAAAGAAAAATTTGCTTCGGGTTGTGCTCAAAGACGGAAGAACCATTCCGCACGAAGTTTT
>CAYHEU010000086.1:0-2457 GCA_964355785.1 uncultured Candidatus Saccharibacteria bacterium
GTATAAGAGAATTTATTTTATTTTGGCTTATAAGTTCGCTCCCCATAATTTTGAGCTTGAGGCGGCTCATACCCCTAGAGCTCCTTGGCGCGGTTCTTATGGGGGGGATTATTATTTTTATTTTCGTGACAGCGTCCACTCGAGGGGTTTTGGAGAGGGTGTCGGCTTTTAATTTCAAAAATATCCTTCTTCCTTTCTCTCCTATTATTTTCGCCTTGGCTGCCTGGACCGCCGTTCCACCGATTTACGAGTACGCGAAAAAAACTAAATCCTTGGGAGCGCGGCCTCCGGCGCGAGCGCTTCTAGCCGGCACTTTTTTCGCCGCCATTCTCTACGTTATTTTTGCTTTTGCGATTCTGGGTTCGGCCGAAACCATCACACCGGACGCGATCTCCGGTCTCGGGGGCTGGCCGTCGTGGAAATTGGGGGTCCTGGGCGCGCTCGGTCTTTTCGCGATCTGGACCTCCTATGTGCCGATCGGCCTTGAGATCAAAAGCTCGCTTGAAGAAAGGGGCTGGTCAAAGAATTTAAGCTTCAGCTTGGTTTTGTTTTTGCCAATCATCCTTTTGTTTTTAGGGCTGAATAATTTTTTGGCTGTCGTGAGTTTGGTGGGCGGCGTTTTCTTGGGGCTTCAGTATTGGCTCATTATTTCGCTCGGTCGAAAGGTTTTAAGCTTGCCCAAGGGCGGGAAGGTTTTTTTGAATTTTTTAGCCATTGTCTTTGTTCTAGCCGCTGTTTACGAGATCTATCGGTTTATATTAAAGTAAGTTTTAATGTCCCTATAGCTCAACTGGATAGAGCGCAGGCCTCCGAAGCCTGAGATAGAGGTTCGAGTCCTCATAGGGACGCATGGAAAAGGTGCGGGGAGAAGAAGATGGTACGGGTTCTCCCTCAGCTCTTTGAGCGCTAGCGAATTAGAGATGCGCGAACCTATTTTGAACGACAAAGTGATGGTTGATCAATGAATTCCGCATAAAACTTCGCTAGCGCTCAAAGAGCTGATCGTGTAAAGAATTTTGAATGCTTTGTCCATTTTCTCTTATGGGGATTTTTATAAAGCTCTGTTCCCCAGCCCCACTTTTATTGAAAAAGTGGGGCTGGGTCAAAAGCTTCAACGATTAGTTGAGTACTTTTAGTCGTCTAGATCAACATCGTCAATAACTACGGAAGAAGAACCGTATTTTTATCGAGCGTAACTGCGGTCTGTGCCAGCGCCCTACCGTTTAGTACTGCGCCGGTTTGGATCGCAATATTTGTTTGAGCTAGAATATTTCCATTGAACGTAGAGTACGTTCCAAGTGTCGTTGCGCCAGCGACCTGCCAGAAGACATTCTTAGCTTGGACCCCACCGGTAAGTTTTACCTTAATACCGTTAGTGAGGTCGGGACCGGAGGCGATGTTGAGAGCTCCCGCTATTTGGAATATCCAAACATCGTTTACGCCACCCGAGAGAGTAACATCTGTGGGTATGGTAACGCCAGTACTCCACTTATAAAGTCCGGGAGCAAAGGTTTGCCCGCCAAGATTTCCAGTATATAGTTCAGTACCATTTGGTCCTGTTCTTCCAGCGGCATTAGTGTACGCGGCTTCCATGTCGAGTACAGCCGTGGTCAGCAATGTGGCGTTAGTCACCCTGCACGCAGGACCAGTCGTGTCAACCGTGTATATTATCCCAGTCACTTCTACACAATCTAATCCGGTAATAGCTGCACCGGTGATCGGACTCGTTCCGATATTTCCAGTAATGGCAGATGTGGGGACATTGGTGATTCCTGTTTTTGAGAGAATCACGAAATTACCCGCTGACAGAAGATCAACTGGTGCTAGTCCGACTACAGGCGCGGGAACCGCAACCACGATCACGTTCACGCTGGCTGTCAGATTGCTCGAATTGGTAACGCCGACAGGCAAAGTCAACGTGCCAATGAAGGCATAAGTGCCAGCGACAGTGGCGCTGTAAACTGGCGAGCCGCCATCCCAAGTGACCGCCAATGATGAAGTGGTCGCATCGCTTAAGGTAACGCCGACAGTGGTTGGCAAACCCGCAGCGTTAAGAGCAGTGCCATTAGCAACAGAGATGTCGCTGAGAGAAGCCACGGAAGAAACAGTTACTACAGGCGCAGGAATCGTCACCGCAACCGAAACAGCATTGGACTGTAATGTCACCGCTGTTTGTGCCAATGCTCTTCCGTTTAATGTTGCGCCGTCTTGCATCGCAATGTTTGTTTTAGCCAGTATAGTTCCCTCAAAGTGCGAACCCGCTCCAAGGGTCACGGCACCGGAGACCTGCCAGAAGATGTTCTTGGCCTGGGCGCCACCTATCAGGATTACATGTTTATTGGCGGCCATGTCGAGAGTTCCAGCTATCTGGAAGATCCAGACCTTATTCGCGTCGCCCTGGGCGTCGAGAGTGAGATCCGTTGGTATTGTCACCGTGGAACCCCATGTGTAGGTTCC
>CAYHEU010000087.1:0-2298 GCA_964355785.1 uncultured Candidatus Saccharibacteria bacterium
TCTTTGCGCTCGCGGTTGCCGTCTGGCAGAGAAATTTTCTCTTCGCTTTCTTCGTCGTGATCGGGGAAATTTTGATCATCGCCTGGGGAAATCGCAAGCCGGAAACGATCAACTTCAAAATCAGCGAACTTGGCGTCACTGTTTTCGACCGAACCTTTTACCCTTACAAAGAAATGGAGGCGTTCAGCGTAGAGGAAGGAGGCGAACGGTGGACCCTAATCACCCTCAAGTTTCAAAGAAAACTCAAGGCGTCCCTCTGCATCATGTTGCCCAAGGAGAAAGCCCCGGAGATCGAAAAGGTGCTCGGACAAGTCCTGCCTCAAGTTGAACCGGAAGAATCGTTCATTGATGATCTTCAGAAATTTCTGGGATTCTGATTTGCGGATGCCATATATCCCCGTAGCTTTGCGGGATACCCCAAGGTATCCCGCAAAGCGGGAACTACGGGGGGGGCGGGGAGCGTCCCGCCTAACTTGCTAGAAAAAGATGCCCCCATAGCTCAACGGATAGAGCGTAGCCCTGCGGAGGCTGAGATAGAGGTTCAATTCCTCTTGGGGGTACTATAAATGACAAAACACAACAAAATCTCCGCTGAGGATCTGCGATTTTCAACGCTCGCGGTCATCATCATAATCCTTGCCGCCGTAACTCTTATGGCAGGTTTAAAATACGTCTATCTAAAAAAATCTTCCTCTCCTCAAGCTCAAGAAACTCCTTTCAAATGGCTCACTCCTCCGCCGGGCTTCCGGGGTCCAAGCGGCCCGCCGTCCGTCGAAGAACCGCCAAGTCCCCCGCCGGGATATTGATCACGTGATGCACAAGAAAGATTTTTTTCTACAATCGATTAGGAACTTAAAAATGGTCGGAACGGTTTTTCCCTGTTCCGCGCAATCCGCGAGGAAACTCACCGAACCGATAAATTTCGGCGAAGCGAAGCGCATTGTGGAACTCGGGGGAGGAACGGGGGCGATCACGAAAGAAATCCTGAAGAAAATGAAACCGGATGCGTCCCTCACGGTTTTCGAAACAAGCGCGCCGTTCTCCGAAATACTCAAGGGATTCGGCGATCCTCGCCTCACGGTCATAAACGACTCTGCCCAAGAGATCGGGAAATACGTAAACGGCAAAATCGACGCAATAATTTCTACCCTTCCCCTTGCGCTCCTCTCCCGCGAGAGTAAAGAAAAAATTTTTGACGCCGCAAAATCACTCCTTAAACCAAGCGGACGTTTCGTGCAAATTCAGTATTCCCTTCTCTCGCGCGAAGAACTCAACGAAAAATTTCGGATTATGAAAATCGGGTTCATTCCCCTGAATATCCCTCCCGCATTCTTCTACGTTTGCGAAGCGTAAGAGAACGCTATCTCCAGGCAAGAAGAAAAGCTAAAAACGCGAGTACGGGATAGGCCAAAATCGCGCCACCGTAGAGCGGTACAAGATAAAGACACTCTACTTTTTCTTTGAGTAATGCTGCCACACGCGCGAGTGCGCCACGGTAAGTATCCTTGAAAACCGAACCGCGGTTTACTACTATTACAGTAGAATACCAGTGGTACAATATCATGCGTAACGACAAACACATTGCGATGTCCCTCCGACAACGCGGGAGAAGTTACAATTTCATTAGTAAAAACCTCGGCGTACCCAAAAGCACGTTGTCAGACTGGTTTTCGAATATTAGCTGGTCGCAAAGGATAAAAAACGAATTAGCGAGAAAAGCCAACTATGTAGCCCGAAAAAGACTTCGATTAATCAACAAAGAGCGCCGAGCAATGTGGGAGCGTTGGAGAGAAAAGGCTCGCCAATCCGCGAGGAAAGACTTCAATACACTTCGGCGCAACTCATTGTTTGTTGCAGGAATAATGCTTTATTGGGGAGAAGGTGATAGTAACATTCAAAACGGCAGCGTACGACTCGTTAATACAGATCCAGAGATGATCAGAATTTTCTCCCTCTTTCTTCAAAAAATTTGTAAAGTTCCGAAAGAAAAGATCAAAATTCAACTCACGCTGTACCCGGATTTGATGGATGATCGCTGTAGAATATTCTGGAGTCGGGCTATTAACGTTCCTATTGATCAATTCATAAAAACCCAGTACATTAAGGGCAGGCATCCCACCAAAAGATTGAAGTATGGAATATGTCTCATGTACGTTAGTAGTCGTGAACTGAAAGAAAAAATTTTCGTGTGGCTAAAACTGTATCAGCAAACAGTTAGGTAATATGCGGGAGTAGTTCAGAGGCAGAACGTCTCGTTGCCAACGAGAAAATCGCGGGTTCGAATCCCGTCTCCCGCTC
>CAYHEU010000088.1:0-2191 GCA_964355785.1 uncultured Candidatus Saccharibacteria bacterium
GTAGGTGTCTACCAAGAGCAGATGATGCAGATTGCGCGCGACCTCGCGGGTTTCACCCTCGCGGAGGCCGACACGCTCCGCAAGGCAATCGGGAAAAAAATAAAATCCCTCTTGGACGAACAGAAAGAAAGATTGGTGAACGGGATGATAAGGAACGGCATTGAGCCAAAAATCGCGCACGCTATCTGGGAACTCTTTCCTCCCTTTGCGCGCTACGGTTTCAACCGCTCGCACGCTGCCTGCTATGCGATGGTGAGCTACCAAACCGCATACCTCAAAGCTCGCTACCCTGTGGAGTTCGTGGCGGGGCTCTTAAACACCTCTTCGGGCGACCTGGACCGCATCACCTTCCTCGTCGGTGAGGAAAAACGGCTTAATATTCCCGTCATCCCGCCCGACGTTAATATGAGCGCAGAAGCATTCGCGGTGGACACGGACATGAGCGGCATCAGGTTTGGTCTCCTCGCCATCAAAAATTTGGGCGCGAACATCGTCTCCGCGGTCATCAGTGAGCGCACGCGAGGCGGCCCCTACGAATCGCTCTCCAATTTCCTCACGCGGGTGCAACACCGCGACATGAACAAGAAATCGCTTGAATCACTCATCAAATCGGGCTCATTTGACTCACTCGGTGTGGAGCGCGGGCAGGCACTGGACAACATTGAAGAGCTTGTACGGTTCAATCAGACGGCGCGGCGGCACTCGTCATCCAACCAATCGTCCCTCTTCGGCCCCACCGCGACCTTCGCATCGTTCCGCATGAAAACAGGGAAGGCGGCGGATAAAAGCCTGGTGCTCTCGTGGGAGAAGGAGCTCTTGGGGCTCTATCTCACTGACCACCCGTGGAACGCCTACCTCACAAAGCTTGGAAGCAGCGTGACGCCCATCAAAAAGGCGGTAGAGGAACACCCCGAAGCGAAAAACGGAGACCGGAACGGGCCGCGCCTTAGGCTTGCCGGCATCATCTCGGGCGTGCAAAAAATAATGACGAAAAAAGGCGAGCCGATGCTCTTTGTGACGCTGGAAGATCTCTCGGATAATCTTGAGGTAATGGTGTTTGCAAACACGCTCGCCAAGCATCCGCTCATCTGGCAAGAAAATCGCGCGGTCGTGATGACAGGGCGACTCTCATGGCGCGACGGCGAACCAAAACTGATTTGCGACGAAGTCCGCGAACTTTAAGCGTAAAAAGAGTAAATACTGTGGGAGAAACTTGAGGCAGGAGAGCTAATTAGGAAAATCTGTTATATCCACGATCGTTGGTATAACAGATTTTTATATTAAAGGGGGGCGCTCCGGAAATAAAACGATTACGTGAGGTGCTTCAAACTGCCCGTTTTCGTAATCTGAAAAATTTCTACAAATTCAACGAGACGAAGGGTTCGTAGATCGTCAAGAAACTCTCGCGGTATTTTCACTTTTCCCATCCACACGCTCTTTTGCACTGGCGTGAAATCGAGCCGCCGAAGCACTGCGCGAAGCCAATCGCGTTTCCGCCGCTCACGTTCGGGAACATCGAATGTAACAATGGAAATGGCGTCACCCTTCGCGACCTCATATGACACGGAGGGCAGCATATTTTTCTTGCGTTTCCGGAGCGCCGCGAGCTTCTCAATCCCCCCTCGCGTGATCACAAATACCCTTCCCAATTTATTCGGGCGTTCCTCAATAAGCCCGTCGCGTTTCAACGCCGAAAGAAGAATCCGATATCTGTGTGCTGTCTTCCTCTCGGATTGGAGGGTGCGTTCTATCCGCCCTGCCTCCGCGCGGTTATGCCCCGCCACGTGCTGTATCCTGCCATAGGAAGCTCCGTAGCCGGCCTCTACGAACGCGCCAAAGAGCGCGGCTGCGTCCCCTACTCCCTCAGCAATCCGCGCGAGCACCGCGAGGAGAATATCTCCTTTCGTTCTACGCTTTTCACTCATCGGCATATAGATATGCTACACTCACGATCGTAAGTATAACATATTATAGCAAAAGCTCATCTGCGACGAAGTGAAGGAGTTGTGAGCTCGCCCGTCACACCCACTCATCAGGCTGTCTCCGGGGCGACGCCCAAGTCTTAGCCTTCTTCGCGGGCGGCCTGGCTCGTTCATATTGTAAAGAGATTATTTTGGAAAAAAGAAGCGCTCACCATACCGATGAGCGCTCTGCTTCTGCCGCATTCCTACCATCGCACTATGAATTGCGC
>CAYHEU010000089.1:0-2163 GCA_964355785.1 uncultured Candidatus Saccharibacteria bacterium
GTGGGGATATTCTAACCTTTGCGCGAACTTTTTATGAACAAAGCAACTGACCGTCTCGCACCTCGCAGACTCGGCGCTCGCCCCGCTCGGCAGACTCGCGGGGCCGCCCTTCGCCCTGCCGCTTCCTATGCATTTTTGTTTTGGCGGGGGGAATGCATTGAAGAATGGAATGGAGCGGCAGGGCGAAGGGCTTGACGAAAACAGGATGCCGTGCTATGTTATCCAACAGAGTAAGGCACATTTGATTCGCGAAATTTTTCGCACCGCACCCAACAAGGAGAGCACACCATGCCGAACACTGACACGATTGATGTAACGAACGGTTTGTCCCTCATCGAAGCCACGCTGCAGAAACAGTACGACGACGGACTCGTTGTCGTTGATTACAACAAGATATGCGACGGCTGTGGCGACAACAACCTTTGGGGCTATCTGTATATGATCGTCCCACACGACAAAGACCTTGCCGAGCGGGTGCGGAAAGAATTCCTGAAAAAAAGCCCGCAAGAAGCTTTGGCGCTCATCAAGAAGACTCGCCGCGAGTACTTCGACAAGGCAATGGCGGCCGGCTTGCTGTAGACAGGCAGGTTCCGAGGCATACCTGATAAAAGGCCTCGCAAAAAAGGACAACAATCTCGTTGTCCTTTTTCATTTTCAGGCACTTCCAAGATGTAGACGAGAGGGGGTAAAATAGCACTAATTATCCGCCAACAGAAATTCAATATTTATGAACGAGAAATTTGACTCACACAATCTTAAACTTGAAGACTTGTCAGAGAAACGGCAGAAGGAATTCACTCCTGTTGAAGACGGTTTTGTAAGAAACGAGGCGGCGCAAGTGCTAGCTGAAGCTGAAGGGTTAGCACAAATCGCCAGCTCCGTAGAAAAGAAAGAGATGTCCTCGATTGATGTGTTACATGGTCAAGCAAATGCAGAACAATGGGAAAGAGACAAGATGATAAAAAGTATAGAATATGTCACAACATATAAAACTAACGGAAACTATACAGAGAAAGATATAGAAAAATTCCTTGGGAAAATTCCGGAAGAATGGTTGGCAGATAAAGGATTTTTGTTGCAAGCTATTTCACGCGGAGATCGTGGTTACAGGGACCGTATTTTAGGACATATCCCAGAAAACCTTAAAAATGATCGTGAGTTCTTTTTAAGCGTAGCGAGAGTTTCTGGTGCGATACAATATGCATCGGAGAAATTACGCGGGGATAAGGAAATAGTATTAGCGGCAGCCAACAGCAATCCTTCCGTCTTACAATACGCAACAGAAGCCATGAGGACTGACAAGGAGGTCGTTTTGGCAGTGGCGAGAAGAGGAGGGTCCATTACCGAGGCTCCAGAAAACTTGCGCGGAGATAGAGAAATAGCTCTAGCTGCAGTGGGTAATAATCCATATATGCTCCAATATGTTTCCAAGGAATTACAGGGAGACAAAGAAGTTGTGAAGCTGGCTGTTAGGAGGGATGGACATATGATGGAATACGCTTCGCAAGAATTACGAGGTGACAAAGAGTTGGCAATGTTGGCTGTACAAACTGATGCATCCGGTTCTATAGAACGTTTGTCAAAAGAAATGCAGGAAGATGAAGATGTTAATTTAGCGTTGATAAAATTTGGCACTGCTGTAGGGGGAAGAGCGATGGGTTATTCTGGGTCATTCGACAATTACATGAGCGGTGTCTCAAAAGTACTTCTTCAGGATAAGTCTTTTGTCTCAAAGGCTATGAAAATTAATCCGGAGGTTCTCATTTTTGCTTCAGAAGAAATTAGAAGTGATAAAACGATTGTTCAAGACTTTTTGATTGAACACCGTGGTTACAGAAATAATGGATATACTACTATCCTGGCATACTTCCCAGACTCAATAAGGGAAGATAAAGAATTTATTCTTGACACGCTTAGAAAAGGAATCAAACCCGAAAAACTTTTTGGCATATCAGACAAACTGAAAGGAGACATGGGTTTCATTGCAGAAGCCGTAAAAATTAATCCAGAAGCGATTAAAATCGCATCAGAAGAAATAAAGAAAAAAGTGAACGGCTAGAGTTTACTGAAGGGAGCAATCCCCGCCGTTTTATAATTTCTCTTCAAAACGGCGGGGATTGTTGTGCGCGCTGGGTGGGAAGAGTGTCGCGTAATCGCGACACT
>CAYHEU010000090.1:0-2078 GCA_964355785.1 uncultured Candidatus Saccharibacteria bacterium
GTTCCGCTTGGTTTTTCCTCAAAAAATATGCTAATCTTTCCCCATGGCAAATCTTGAGGCCACATCCTCTTCCAACGCTCAAAGTCCAACTCATGTTCCCGACTAACCACCGCTCCAACTTCTGAAATCCCGTAACGGAAAAGGAGTTCCAGAAGATGATTAATGATGGGCTTTTTCTTTACAGTTAGAAGCGGCTTGGGAATCTCGTAAGTAACCGGCCTAAGGCGAGTCCCCATTCCGCCAGCCTGAATAATCGCCTTCATTGACTCATATCTTAAAACAAATGTTTAAAAAGGTAAAGTCTTTTCTTTTTGAAAATCAGACGCTTCGCCAGACGATTGTCAAAAACTCCTTCTGGATGGCCTTGGGTCAGATTGGCGGACGGCTACTGCGCGCCACCATCATCGTCTACGCCGCGCGGATCTTGGGCGCCGCCGGCTGGGGCACGTTCTCATACGCCGTAAGCCTCGCTGCATTTCTCACGATCTTCGTGGATTTAGGCATCGGACCGATACTCACCCGCGAAACCGCGAAAACCAGCGACCCGCGGCTCCGGTCTAAAATTATATCTACCGCTTTTCTCATCAAGGTGGTTCTTATGGCTGTCGCTGTCTTTATTATAGTTTTTATCGCCCCCCTTGTCACAAAAATTGAAGCGGCGAAAGCGATCCTGCCAATTGTTGCCCTTATCCTTTTATTCGACACTCTGCGGGAGTTTGGGTCCTCCATCGCACGCGCGCTAGAACGAATGGAATGGGAAGCGGGTATCTTTCTCTTGACCAACGTCGCCATTGTCGCCGCTGGATTCGTCGCGCTTACAGTGGCGCCGAGTGTCGTCGCATTTGCTTATGCCTACGCAGTCGGCACAGGAATTGGCGTAGCCGCAACCGCCTATGTGCTGCGAGAGTACCTGCACAAACTCTTCGTCGATTTCCAATGGAAACTGGTGAGGCCAATCCTCACTGCGTCCTGGCCAATCGCGATCTCCGGCACTTTGGGTGGTATTATGATCAACACCGACTTACTCTTTATCGGATTCTTCCGCTCTGCCGAAGAAATCGGCTATTACTCTGTCGCGGAGCGAATCATCATGTTGCTCTACCTCGTCCCAAGTATTCTCGCAAGCAGCATTTTCCCGGCGTTTTCCCGGCTCGCCGCATCCGGCAACAACCAAAAGATGCGGGACGGGTTAGAGCGAGTGATAAGCGTAGTGCTTGCTATAGCCATCCCGACCGCGCTCGTAGGAATCGTTCTCGCGAGCGGCGTCATCGAAATGCTCTTCGGGGCCTCATACCTGCCCGCAACGAATTCCTTCCAAATTCTTCTTCTCGCCATCGTTTTTACCTTCCCGGCTGCAATTTTAAGCAATACTCTGTTTGCCTACAACAGGCAGAAGGCTCTGGTTGTGTTTGCTCTGATTGGTGGAGTCGGCAACGTCGTCTTCAATTTACTCCTCATTCCACGTTTCGGGATCATCGGTTCGGCAATTGCAACAATCATCGCCCAGGGTATGGCCAACGTCTACCTGTGGAATAAAATGAAAAATGTTAATAGCTTCCATATCCTCCCCCACCTCAAGAAAATCGTCCCCGCCGCCATGGGGATCGCTCTGATCATATGGCTTCTCTCGCTTGCGAATATTCACACGCTTGTCTTGGTCGCGCTCGCGCCGCCAGTCTACCTAGGCCTACTCTATCTACTCAAAGAACCTCTCCTTAAAGAAATAAAATTAATCATACAGCCGCGCTAAGTTGGCTAAAATCGCGAAAAAATCGTTTTCTTCAATCGTGAAAGAACCGGGTTTAGAAAATGTTTAACGCCTTCGGGAAACTTAGCATAGGCGTAATAGAGATAAGCCATGATCGAAGCAGTCCCGAAACCAGAATACTTACCCCCGTAGCGACGCACGATCTTGAAGGCCGAGTAAGCCGTTCCTTTCTGTTTAGCGAAAGAACTTCCGCGGCCCCACATTAAGTAATAAACGAAATATTCTTGAAAATTGTAGAGTTTACCACCTAGTCCTATCTTCAGCCAAAAATCCCAGTCAGCGAACTCCGGCAGGGTTTCGTCATAAAAAC
>CAYHEU010000091.1:0-2048 GCA_964355785.1 uncultured Candidatus Saccharibacteria bacterium
TCTTTCGCGCGCTTGCGACACCCGTGGGTTACGGCTATATGGGAAAGTCCGGCGCGGGGCATTTTGTGAAAATGGTTCACAATGGCATTGAGTACGGGATGATGCAGGCTTTGGGGGAGGGATTCGAGGTGATGAAATCTTCGCAATTCAATCTGGACCTCGGGAAGGTTGCGGAGCTTTACAATCATCGGAGCGTTATAGAGTCACGCCTTGTAGGGTGGCTCCAGGCGGCCTATGAGGAATATGGCGTGGAGCTCGATGGCATAAGCGGAACGGCGGCGCGGAGCGGAGAGGGTCTTTGGACGGTTGAGGCGGCAGAGGAGTTGGGAGTTCCCGCGCCGGTTATCCGCGCGGCATTGCAGGCACGGATGGATTCGGAAGGGAATCCGAGTTACACTGGTAAAATACTCTCGGCCCTGAGAAATCAATTTGGTGGGCACGAGGTTAAAGAAAAATCATGATCCCTCACCTTTAATCTTTCGGATTATGTTTTTTTATTTATATCTCCTCCAGTCAGAGATTAATAAACGCTTCTATGTTGGTGTCACCAGCGATATAATGAAAAGGTTGGAAAAACATAATCGAGGAGAGGTATACTGGACAAAGAGATATAAACCATGGCGCTTACTTTACTTTGAAGCCTATTGCTCGAAAATAGATGCAATGAACAGAGAGAAACAATTAAAACGATTTGCAAAGGGGTTTGCTCAATTGAGGCGTCGACTCCCCGATACACTAAAAGATTAAAGGTGAGGGATGATGAAAGAGCAGATAGAAAAATTTGCGGAACAATTTGCGTATCAGCCGGAAATAGCGAATGCCGGGCAACTTCAAAAAAAAGAGCATTTTGTCGTTTCGGGCATGGGCGGTTCCGGCCTTGCGGCGAAACTCCTTCTTGCGTGGGATCCGTCACTTCCGATTTTGGTGCATCAGGACTATGGTCTTCCTGCCCCACTTAGTAGTGGTTCGGGCAAGCCCGCCGTCGCATCGAAGGATGCGGGGGAACATCTTTTTATTTTTAATACTTATTCGGGCAACACTGAAGAGGTTTTGAGCGGATATGACGAGGCGAAGCGCCAGAAGCTCTCTATGGCAACGGTCGCAACGGGCGGCAAAGTGCTTGAGAAAGCGAAAGAAGACGGCATTCCCTATGTTCAACTCCCTGATTGGGGTCTCCAGCCCCGGATGTCCTTGGGGCTTCAGGCGCGCGCTCTCCTCGCGCTTATAGGGAGAGGCGACCTGCTCGACAGTTCGGCGGAGCTCGCAACGGCGCTTAAGCCCTCTGTGTTTGAGGCGGAGGGAAAGGAGCTTGCCAAAACGTTGGAGGGCCGCGTTCCCATTATTTATTCTTCGGCACGGAATTTTGCCGTTGCCTATACCTGGAAGATAAAATTCAACGAAACAGGAAAAATTCCGGCGTTTTATAATGTGTTCTCAGAGCTAAACCACAACGAAATGACGGGATTTGACGCGCAAGAGAGTAATAGGGCGTTATCGAAAAGTTTCCATTTTATTTTTTTGAAAGACGATGACGATCATCCCCATATTAAGCGACGGATGGAAGTGCTCGAGCAAATGTATGGGGAACGAAACTTTCCCGTTGCGGCCGTGAGGATGGAGGGGGTAACAAGGCCCCACAAGATATTTTCTTCGCTTATGGTCGCCGATTGGACGGCATACTATCTAGCGGAGCACTACGGCACCGATCCGGAGCAGGTGCCGATGGTCGAGGAATTCAAAAAACTTATCGCCTAGATTCCCATGCAAAAACTTTCACGCTCTAAAATTGAGCTTTTTACGGATTGCCCGCGTTGTTTTTGGTTAGATATAAAGCATGGGGTAAAGCGCCCGCCGCCCATGCCCTACACTATCAATAGCGCGATAGATTATTTACTCAAGCAGGAATTTGATATCCATCGCGAGCATGGGACCAAACATCCCATAATGGAAAAATTCCATGTTGACGCGGTGCCGTTTGCTACTCCCGAGATGAATAAATGGCGGCACAATTTTACGGGCGTGCAGTTTAGCCACGAGCCAAGTGGGTT
>CAYHEU010000092.1:0-504 GCA_964355785.1 uncultured Candidatus Saccharibacteria bacterium
GTGTCGCAGTAATCGAGAAGCAGGTTTTCAAGAGCCGCACGCAAAGAGCACAACTCCACAACCAAAGCAGGATCGTACACCTGACGCTGTTCGAATTGGCCAAAAAGGCGGGCCTCTAAGGTATCGAAATGAGAAAGCAGTTTTTCAAGAGCTTGAACCTCAACCGAAAGACGAGCCTGCCCCACCCCGCCGCCAGCAATACGAGCCTGTTCGCTAAGCGCCTGAGCGACGATTTTAGGGTCGACCAAGTTCTCTTCAACCAGAATTTCGCCAAGGCGCCGGCTCTGATTCTCAAGAGCACGATCCAGAGTCTCGCGGCTGATTGCCCCGGATTCGAGAAGAAGATCACCCAAATTTTTAATCTTTGGTCCAGACATAGTTAAAGTGTACCCCGGGTTTTACGGATTGACAAAGATAGGCCAAAAGCCCTAAAAAGAAGGTCTTGGTGGTGACGTACCCAAATGGCTAAGGGGACGGTTTGCAAAACCGTTTTGTATCGGTTCG
>CAYHEU010000092.1:514-2036 GCA_964355785.1 uncultured Candidatus Saccharibacteria bacterium
ACCAAAAAAAACCCCCCCCCGCGGGCGACTCGGCTGGGGTTTTTTTTTTTGGGGGGCGCCGCCGGAGGCGAGAACGCGGCGGAGCGACCTGCGATGAATGCGACGTCAGGAGCATTTAGCGCGGGGAAGAAAAACAGGATGTTTTTCTAAGCGACAAAGGGGAGCCTACGCAGTGAACGAGCGTGAAGCGAGTGAACGTAGTAGGTCGAGCTTATCGAGTTAAAAAGATTTATTCTTTGCAACTCAACTTTAGATACGGCTGATGGTTTCGAACATACAAGTCTTGCCAGTGTGACGAGCTTTCTGCTAGAAACCTTGTCCTGATGACAAAAAATACAGTAAAAAAACATAAATTTGAGTTCATGGTGCTAGAAAACCGCCCAGAAGACTCAACTCATCCGCAAGGCAATCGTGTTCTTGAGTGCCTAGAATTTTCCCGTGAGGGCATGTTGCTTGAGGGAGCTCCTCGCTTTGACAAGTTCCGCGCTACACTTTCCATTCCTCAGAATGGCGAGCGTGTAGATGCCGATGTAGTTGTTGTTAATAAAAAAGATAACGCTTTTGAAGTTAAGTTTGTTTCGCCTTCCGAGCGACTGACTTCGATGTTGTCTTGGTGGGATTCGGAAGATCGTCCAGCGCCTCAGCCTTCCCTCGACCAAAATGCGGGTATCGACGCTTAAACCATGCCGCAATTTCTTGGTTATCTTTTTGGTCTAATTGATACAAATCAGAAACAATGTCATTCGCCTTCGCTACAAGTGCTCTTGAATCTTTCAGTCGTTTTTTTACATCTATAATTGACCTACATGTAATGGAAAGTTCTTCAAAAATTTCTCGTGAAGGTACTGGTATGGGAATCTGTCTAATCACATCGCCTTCTGTCATAACAGTATGCTGTAGGAAGTTTTTAACCAAATATTTGGTAAACGGTGCGCACAAAATTGGTAGCAGAAAAAAACTAAGTTCTTCATGTACCGGAAGTATAATACTTCCCTTGTCACTGGGCACTCCTGCAAAACTCAATTCAAACATTGGAGCATATAGTCCCGCCCTAGTAAATCTAATCCCTTGGCGAAAATAGAACTGGGTATTTTGAAGTCTTGGTTTTTTCGGAGTCCCTGGCGCAAATGCATTTCGCCGTTTCAGTTCATCAACGGACTCGCGCGACCAATCGATCCAATAGTCTACCGGTGAATAAAAGGCTCTAAGCTCTCCACCTTCTGTATCTTGTTCTCCGCCCTTATCAAAAGGTACAAAATGAGGAGTAGCCTCTTTATCTAATACTTCAATTCCGTTCTGTTTATCTGAGTCACTAAGGCTCCGTAATTGCTCTGCTTCAAGTACAAGACTCATATTCACATCAATTATGTTTTTCCTTCTTGCATTGGGCACTATGCCTGGAGTTTTGCGAATAAATCGAACATCATCAGCAGTTGCAAGTCCTTGAAACACTCTTGCGATCTGCCAGAGCTTTACTGAACGAATCGGCTCTACCCTCCCTTGTCTAGTATGAGTAAGACAG
>CAYHEU010000093.1:0-2031 GCA_964355785.1 uncultured Candidatus Saccharibacteria bacterium
CACCTTTGGAGAACTGTTACAGCGAGGCCTCTTTCCGAGGCAGCCAACCATAATACCAAAACGTATTATACGATTTCTCGGACGACAAGAGTAGGGAGGGTATGTGGATAACAAGAAAACGGAGCGAAATTTCTACTTTCCAAAACGCCGTTCGCGCTTCCCGTAATCCGCGAGAGCCTTCTGGAACTCTTTGTGGTCAAACTCCGGCCAAAGCACATCGGGGAAATAAAGTTGGGAATTCGCCGTGTGCCACATCAAAAAACCCGCAGACCAGTGCGGCTCGCCTCCGGTGCGTATCACGAGATCAACCGGAGGAAGCTCTCCCGTCCAGAGGGCGTTCGTAAGCGCTGTTCCCGTCGCAGAAGTTTTCGATTTTCGAAGCGATTCGACTGCCTCGAGCATTTCCTCCTGTCCGTCATACCCCAAAAGCACCGTGAGGCGGTGTGTTTTGAAATTCCTTGTCTTTTTTTCGATCGTATCGATAAGCCCGATGACATCTTTGCGCCGTTTCAAAATCGTTCGCCAGCGCCCGACGACCGAAAGGCGAACGTTGTACTTTTCGAAAACGCCGGAGTTGAGTTCTCGCTCAAGTTCTTCTTTGAGAAGCGTGAGAAGAAAATCCATTTCGACGCGCCTTCTTTTCTTGAGATTATTTTCGGACGCCGCCCAAAAAGTGAAGTATGGGATTTTGAACTCCCATGCGGCTTCGCTTACCTCGCGAAATCGCGCGACGCCCTCGCGGTATGCCTCCCACGGACGCGCAAGGTAGCCATGGCTTCTCCCCCATCGACGATTGCCGTCGGGGATAATTGCGATATGCCTCAGTGATATTTTCATATTTTTCTTAAAAATTTTTCATTCCGATTTTCTTACATCACCGCGGACTAAAATGGTCAAAATAATCCTTTGGTAAATCAAGATTGAGATACTTCCTTGCGGCTTCAGAAAAAGACATCGGCAATAATTCCTTGTAATCCACGACTCTTCCTTCTTTAACAGCAATAAGCCGTTGCAAAAAACCCAGGTCATTGCCAAGCACGCTTGCCACCGTATCGGGATACCTTGCTCCCCGCGGCTTGTCTTTAATAATCATATCCAAATTCTGTTTCGCCCATGCTTGAAATTTATTTTCAACATCGGATGTGAGTCCCCTTCTAAAATCTTCAAAAGAAACACCCTCAAGTTTTCCAAAATTATCCTTGAAGTATTTGTAGAGGCCTCTTCTGTCTTGCGGCAACTGCTCGCTTTGTTTAGTTTCCAGATTGAGCGAATTTCTTATTCTTGCCAATTCTTCGTCATTCGCCTTTTTGCTTTGTTCCGTAGCTTTCTCCCTGGTGAATTTTTCATCCAATCGTCGGGTCTGTTCTAACCTCTCAAAACGTTTTTTCTTTTCAACGAACAACGCGTCTCTTACTGCCCTTTGTTCTTCCCATTGCTTTTTCAAGGCCGGATTCATATGCTGCTCAAATTTAACCTTTGTCTGTAAAACCCCTTCAATATATCTTAGGGCTTCATCGATGCCGTCTATACCCACCCGCCCAGGTCTATCCATTCCTGAAACTATGCTCTCGATCTGTAGGGCTGATCTTTTGTCTTCAGAATCTCCGGATTCCGCCAAATTTCTTGCATATGTATCTATGACTGATTCTGCTTCTTGAAATGTAAGTGGCTCTGTTCCAGTTTTTCCTCTATCGGCTTGATTTGCGTCCACGGTAATACTTCTTAATTCATCATTCCAAACCCCCGCCTTTTCAAGCAACCTTTGCCCCTTGTCGTAGCTTTCGGTCGCAAACTCATTGGCAGCAAGGCTGAACGATTCTCTCAACTCTGGTTGCTCGAGAATGTCTATCTTGTCGGCAATATCATACATTCCGGAAGAAATCCTCTCTGATTTATTTTCTTGTGGTACTTCTGGTAAACCTTCAAAAGCCATGGGTACTAATTCTCTGCCTGAAGGATGTTATGGAATATCTGATGGTCAAGTAAAAACTCCCCCTGAAGATAAAACAGATAATTGGTTTTGTTTAAAAA
>CAYHEU010000094.1:0-2030 GCA_964355785.1 uncultured Candidatus Saccharibacteria bacterium
AGCCGAAATTCTTCACATTGCCTGGCGGCACCACGCTCGCGCTTTTTGCCTACACTAATTTACTGCCGCGATCGCTTGAGGCCACAGAAACTACTTCGGGCTTGAGCCACTTTGACATAGATCTCATAGCCGATCGCATCCGCGCCCTCTCCACCACCGCTGTGCTAAAGCACAGCGGTGGTGAGGCGAATGTGATCATCGTGTCGCTCCATTGGGGTGAGGAATATTCGCCTACGCCGAGTGTGGATGAGCGCGAAATAGCTCACGCGCTTGTTGACGCGGGAGCAGATCTTGTCATTGGTCACCATCCGCATGTCGTGCAGGAGGTTGCCGCCTACAAAGTAGGCGCCCGCTCCGACTCGGATACGAGGCGAGAGCCTCGCCCCGCCGAGGCGGGGCGGGAGCGCACCGCATATGTAGCCTATAGTCTGGGCAATTTCATTTTTGACCAAAATTTTTCTCGCACGACCATGGAAGGGCTAATGCTCAAAGTCTTTGTGGATGATAAGCAGATAAGTAGCGTGCAAAAAATTCCCCTAAAAATAAATGAAACTTTCCAGCCGTACGCTATTGGTTCATAATAATGTGTATGACTATCTATCTTGCTTCTGATCATGCAGGCTTCGAACTGAAGGAGAAAATCAAGAAATTTCTCGCTGATTCGGGCTATACCGTAGAGGATTTTGGCGCCCACACGCTTGATTCAAATGACGACTATCCGGATTTCATTCGCAAGGCCGCTACGGCCGTCGCAAATGACCCCGAGCGGAGCCGAGGGGTGGTATTTGGGGGAAGCGGTGAAGGAGAGGCAATGGTCGCAAATCGAGTGAAGGGCGTGCGAGCCGTAGTTTACTACGGCGATCCCTCCGTATCCTTAGCAAAGGATGGGCGACAACTCTCTATAATAAAACTCTCCCGCGAACACAATGATGCAAACATCTTATCGCTCGGGGCACGGTTCTTAACCGAGGAGCAGGCAACGCATGCGGTAAAGCTGTGGCTCGAAACGCCGTTTTCAGAAGAGGAACGCCACAAACGTCGTATTAAAAAAATTGATGAAAAATAATCTATGATTATCATCCCCGCCATTAACGCGAAAAGTTTTGAGGAAGCGAAAACGCAACTCAAAAAAATCATGAGCATGCTCTCTTCTGATACGAAGGACGCTCCGGAGCGCTGGATCCATCTCGATGTCGTTGATGGCAAATTTGCCCCAAACGTTACTTGGGGTTCTCCGGAGGAATTCAAAACTCTAGTGGCTAGCCTGCCTCGCCTGACGAGCGCGCGAGTCGAGGCGGGTGGCCAACCCCCAGTGGCTAACTGGGAGATTCACCTCATGGTCAAAAATCCCGAGCTTGTCGTTCCGGCGTGGCTTGAGGCGGGCGCACAGCGTATCATCGTGCACGTCGAGGCGATGAATGATGCGGAAATCATAACCGACGCCTGCCGCGAGCGGGGAGCGGAAGCCATGCTTGCCGCATCACCCGAAACACCGGTAGAGAAACTCATTGAGTACAAAAATGAGTTTGCAGAGTTTCAAATACTTGCCGTTTCACCCGGTAAAGCGGGTCAGCAATTCAATACCGCCGCCACCGAAAAAATCAGAACTTTGAGGACAAAAATACCGCGTGCTATAATTGAGGTTGACGGCGGCATAAACGCCGAAACCGCGGAGCTCGCGAAAGAAGTTGGCGCGAATGTCATAGTATCCGCGTCATATATCTTAGATAGCGTGAATCCTCGTCGCGCATTCGAATTACTTGCGGCGCTCTAAATGTAAAATGCAAAAATCAAAGTGTAAAATTCCGGTAATTCTTCCGCTTCGCTTCAGAACATTTTATATTTTGCATTGTCATTTTTCATTTTGATATTTACATTTTAAATTTTCCTATGTCTGCCCTGCACGATGACAAGTTAAAATTCTTGGAAGAAAAAGCAAACGAGATCCGGCAAGACCTACTCGCGATGCTTTTTGAGGCGGGTTCAGGCCACTCGGCCGGGCCCCTCGGCATGGCCGATGTGTTTACGGC
>CAYHEU010000095.1:0-2019 GCA_964355785.1 uncultured Candidatus Saccharibacteria bacterium
CTCTACTCGGGTGCCCTCCGCATTTTCGTAAGCCAAGCGCTGGCGGGTGTGCCTATTACCGTTTATGAAGATGGGATGCAAATGCGGGATTTTGTGGATATAAAAGACGTGGTGCGCGCGAACCTGCTTGCACTCCGAAATCGCAAAACGGACTTCGAGATATTCAACGTGGGAGGGGGCAGGGCGCACAAGGTGCTTGATTTTGCAAATTTGGTGAAGGAGATCACGCAATCGCCATCGAAAATTCTAGTGGGCGGTTTTCGGAGAACGGATACGCGACACGCGGTTTCTGGTATTTCGAAGCTTAAGAAGCTCGGGTGGCAGCCGAAGTTCGGCACGGAAGATTCAATCCGCGATTATGCCAAGTGGTTCAAGAAGGAGAAGTGGGAAAAATCTATTGACCGGCGCGGGCTTCTTGGACTGCGCCGCGGAATTGCGTAGGGGTCTCACCAAAATAGATCCCTAAGCCGAGGATGATCCACATTAGCCGGAAGGTGCTCATGTTGTCGAAGAAGGATGCTATCACGAGCATAAGAAGCGAAGAGATAAGATAAAGCGGCCACCGAGTATCGGAAGAGTAACGTATTTTCCGGGCGAGATTTTTAAAAGAAAGCCAAAAAAGGTAGAGAACGCCAGCTAATGCGAGCGGCCCGCCGAGTACCAGTATCTCGAGAATGGTATTATGAGGGCCTCGTTTTGTTCCCTCGTACGTTATTGCTTCATAGTTCAGGCCTAACCCGAGCGGTTCTTTCATGATCATTTGGACATAAACGCCCCAAAGGATTGGCCGCGACGGCTCTCGAAAATCGATAAGTTGCTGTTTTTCGATCGGAGATTGGACTGATTCTTTGTTTTCTTGAGAGTTCGTGAGTTTTTCTCTCAAGGAAGGGGTGATTCTCAAAATAACCTCATTCTTTGCATGTTCCGGTAGAATAAGGAATCCGACAAGAAGGAATGATGTGAATACCGCCCCTCCGAGGAGAAAGTTTTTTAACCGGGTAATAATATCCGAACGCCCTTGAATTGAGCCAACGAGAATGATCAGAGCTCCAACGGCGAACGCAAGCCAGCTTGCGCGGGATTGTGCCCAGAGGAATATGCCAAAAATCATCACGCCGAGCGCGAAGAGAAACGTTTTCGGAGTGTCCTTTGCGCGCGTGTCGCCGAGGATCCACACAACTATGAAGGAGAGAGTTACGAGAAGATAATAACTTACGTTCGAGGGCCAGTTTTCGAAAAGCGTGAAACGGTACATCGGGATTTGAAGACTTGATGGAAGAAAGAATGTGACGACGTAAGTCGCGGTGGAGAGTTGCGCAAGCGCAAATTTTTTTACAAACAAGACATCTTCCGCGCTGAAGAGCGATACAAGGAGCACGAGAATTCCCACTTCAACAATTCTCATAAGCTCAAGAACTCCTTCTCCGCTAATACCCACTCCGTTTTGAAGATAATGATTCAGCGATGCGATGATCGTACCCGCGACGATCGCGACGAGCGCAAAGACAACTTTCCTGTTTTCTCGGAAGAATTCCCGCCACGAATTGTTTTTCAAAAGAAACAGAATCGCGCTCGCGGACGCAAGAAAGAAAAGAATGTCACTCGAGCGTTTCACGGGCCACGGGTACGAATTCGCGCGCACGATGAGGAGTGCTACTCCTGATATGAAGAAAGTTTCTCCTAGCCATAGAAACGCATTTCGCTCTCTCTTCATCAGAGCTATTGTAACACGGTTTTGACATGAGAGAAGGATTATTTTATAGTTAACGCCGTGATTATTGTCCGCGCTCCGCTCCGAATCAGTTTTGTGGGGGGAGGAACCGACCTCCCTGATTTTTATCGCCGTTCACCGGGCCGCGTGATTTCAACAGCGATCGACGTGTGAATGCGACGGACCTGGGCGGTGTGCGGGGCTTGGTCGGCGTAAACCCGATCGACCCAGGCATACTGAACCATGTACGATCAGACTTCAATAACGATGGACGAATCAATGCGACCGACCTTGGCGGTGTTCGAGGG
>CAYHEU010000096.1:0-2016 GCA_964355785.1 uncultured Candidatus Saccharibacteria bacterium
AAGCGCCTTATCGGACGGAAATTTAGCGACCTCGAAGTTCAGCACGACAAAAACTGGCTCCCGTATGAAACGAGAGAATCGGCGACCAGCGGCGTCGAGATCAGAATGCAGGACAAATGGTACACGCCGGAAGAGATCTCCGCGATGGTGCTCGGAAAACTAAAGGCAGATGCGGAGGCGAAGTTGGGCGAAAAGGTAGAGGAGGCGGTCATCACCGTTCCCGCCTATTTCAACGACTCCCAGCGGCAGGCGACGAAGAACGCGGGAGAGATCGCAGGATTTAAGGTTCGGAGGATCATTAATGAACCGACGGCTGCGGCGCTTGCCTATGGCATCAATCAAAAGCGAGAGGAAAAAATTGTTGTGTATGACTTTGGGGGTGGAACTTTTGATATATCGGTTCTTGAGATCGGTGAGGTGGATATGGGCGATGGGAAAAAGGAGCCGCATGTTGAGGTAAAGGCGACCGGCGGCGATACCCATCTCGGCGGCGACGACTTCGATAAAAAAATAAATGAGTATCTCGTCGCCGAATACAGGAAACAAGAAGGGATTGATATCTCAAAAGACCCGCTCGCGCTCCAGCGCCTGAAGGAGGCAGCGGAGCGGGCGAAGCATGAGCTCTCGACCGCCACAGAGACGGAGATCAACTTGCCCTACGTGAGTTCGGACGCCTCCGGCCCGAAACATTTTCTAATGAAGCTCACCCGCGCGAAACTTGAGTCGATCGTGGAGGACTATATCGCGCGCTCGATCGAACTTACCAAAGAAACCGTGACCGCTCCGGCACCCAGAGGCGCAGGCTTCAAGCTTGAGGAGATAAACGAGGTGGTCCTGGTCGGCGGGCAGACGAGAATGCCGGCGATCGGGGAGGCGGTCAAGAAACTCTTTGGCAAAGAGCCGCATCAAGGCATTAATGCCGACGAAGTGGTAGCGGTCGGCGCCGCAATTCAGGCGGGAATACTCCAAGGGGACGTGAAAGATATTCTTCTTTTGGACGTCACGCCCCTCACCTTGAGCATCGAGACTTTGGGCGGGGTCGCGACTCCGATGATACCCAAGAACACCACCATTCCCACCGCAAAAACGCAGGTTTTCTCGACGGCGGCGGACAACCAGCCCTCCGTTGAAATTCATGTGCTCCAAGGCGAACGCCCGCTTGCCACGGACAATAAGACCCTCGCGCGATTTATCCTCGACGGCATTCCGCCGACGCAGCGAGGCATGCCGCAAATCGAGGTAACGTTCGACATTGACGCGAACGGAATTTTGAGCGTCTCCGCAAAAGACAAAGCAACCGGGAAAACGCAATCCGTAAAGATCGAGGCAACAACAAGCCTTTCCAAGGAGGAAATAGAAAAACTCAAAAAAGAAGCGCTCGAACACGCAAGCGAGGACGTCAAGAAGAAGGATCTCGCGGAAACGATAAATCAAGCCGAGAGCTTGATCTATCTTGCGGAAAAATCTCTGCGCGATGCGGGAGAAAAAATCGGCGCTGATGTCAAAAGCGCCGTGAACGAAAAAATCGAGGCGCTCAAAAATGTCAAGGACGGGAACGACTTAGATGCGATAAAATCCGCTACCGCAAATCTCTCGGCGGAAATACAGCGCATCGGGCAGGCGTTCTACGGCCAAGCGAAAGGCGATGCAGATTCTCCAAACCCAGAAACAAAATCTTCTTAAAACATACACGCCCCAGACGAATAATGAACTCGGGAGCTTCTATAAAGCCATCTCCCTGGATGTTTTGACGGTTCTCTCTGCGGTGATTTTCGGCTATTTCTACCGCGCGTATCTCGACGGGAATACGACGTACTGGGGCGCAATCGTGAGCCTTACACTCTTCTCGTCGTTTTCGCTTCTTGGCACGATCCTCACAAGGGGTTTCGGACACCGTTCATTCATCGTTCTTCTCGAAGTTTTTGGCATTACCCTCTTCTTCTACGACCAAAACGTCTTCCTCGTGGTCGTAGCGGCGGCATCGGCGCTTGTGTTTTTTTTCCTTGCCGATGTGCT
>CAYHEU010000097.1:0-1984 GCA_964355785.1 uncultured Candidatus Saccharibacteria bacterium
ATCTAGCGCGCGAATATCTTTAGAAAGAGCCACGATTATTTCTTCAAGGCTTTGAGCGTCTTTGCCTCCTAGAAGTTTTTTGAGACGACGTTCCAGCACAAAAATCCATACTGCTAGAGCTATGGTTGTAGCGCCTATCGTAACAATGATGATTTGTGGATCGAGTGATACCATATCGGTTAAAAGAGTACCATATTTCATGGATTTTGCAAAAATACCGCTCTGGGGCTATTATGGCCAAATGAAGCAAATTTATTTAGATAATGCGGCTGCGACACCGATAAGCGGGTCTTCTTTGAGCGCAGTGATGGAAGCGATGAGAAAGTTTTCGGGGAATCCGAGCGGAATTCACAAGGAGGGGAGGTCGGCACGAGCCGTCTTCGAGGTGGCTCGTGCCGGTGTCGCGGAATCTTTGCATGCTCGCCCTGATGAGATCATATTTACGAGCGGAGCTACCGAGGCGAACAACATGGCTATCATCGGAGCAGTGAAAGCGGCGCGCGCGGGTGGTATTTTGAATCCGCATATTATTGTTTCTTCTATTGAACATCCTTCTGTTCTTGAAGTTGCGAGAAACCTTGAACGTGAAAATGTACGCGTGGATTATTTGCCGGTTGACAGCAGTGGTCTCATTGATACTCGCGAGCTTCGCAAGCTCATCACAGCGGAAACAGTACTTGTGTCTATTATGTACGCAAATAATGAAATTGGTACGATTGAGCCAATCGCCGACATCGCAAAAGAAATTCGTCACGCGCGAAAAACGAATGAGTCGGTGTATCCATATTTTCATACAGATGCCGCGCAGGCGGCGAACTATCTGGACATCAATGTGCTTCGCCTCGGTGTGGAAATGATGACCATATCCTCCGGTAAAACATATGGTCCGCGTGGTGTCGGAGCACTATTTGTGAAGCGAGGTGTGCGACTGAACCCTCTTATGTACGGTGGCGAGCATGAGAATGGTCGTAGGCCGGGGACGGAGACAGTTGCTTTGGCGGTCGGTTTTGCTGTGGCTCTAAAAGAAGCACAAAAGATGAGCGCAAAAGAATCCAAGCGAATTAAAAAACTTCGCGATACTTTGGCTGTAAAAATTTTGAAGAAAGTAATGGGTGCAAGTGTGAATGGCCTGCCCGCCACTGCTGTCTATCGCTCAAAAGGAGCAGTCGGGCGATGGCAGGCGGGTAATCTTGATCAATGCTTGCCGAACATTCTCAACATTTCGTTTGACGGAGTCGAAAGCGACGCACTCGTATTGTATCTTGACGCAGTTGGTATCTCTGCCTCCGGCAAAAGCGCTTGCAAGAATTCTCTTGGCGCAACGTCTCATGTTATACTGGCGATAGGCGAATCAGCTGACGGGTCACCAGAGCTGTGTCTGGACACGAAGCTCGGCATAAAGCATTCCGAACAATCAGGGGCAGTTCGTTTTTCATTAGGCCGAGAAACAAAGAGTGAAGATATATCGCGTGTGGTGGGCGAGCTTGGTCGCCTTATTCCGCTCCTCCGTGGGATGCAAATAAATAGTAATTAACCTTTTTATAATTATGTACGAAGCGAAAAATTTTGAACGACTTTTGGGGACTGAAGGATTTTCCGACGTTCTTCTTCGTAACCACTTTACGCTTTATGAAGGATATGTTTCGAATACAAACAAGGTAAGCGAGCTTTTGAAATCGACTGAAGTAGGCACGCCTGTATACAATGAGCTCAAGCGCCGTTTTGGCTGGGAGTGGAATGGTATGCGCCTTCACGAACTTTATTTTGGTAATATGATTAAAGGAGGAATGATACTCGATAAAAAAAGTATATTCGCAACAAAAATTGCCGAGCGCTTTGGTTCTTTTGAAGCATGGGAGAAGGACTTTATGGGAACTGGCTCAATGCGCGGCATTGGTTGGGCTATTTTGTTTTACGATAAGAACGATGGGCGAATGTTCAATGTGTGGGAGGGCGAACATGATGCTGGCCACTTGGGCGGAGC
>CAYHEU010000098.1:0-1958 GCA_964355785.1 uncultured Candidatus Saccharibacteria bacterium
GAAGTTATCCGCGGCCACCGGCTTCGGCGGCTTTGAGAGATCACGGATAATGTCTGCGTCAATAATTTCGCTCCTTCCGCTTGAAACGCCGTAGACATTCAGCTGATCGCCGATCGCCAAATCCGCCACGCTCACGCGGCCTCGATTCCGATCGAGAATGATCGTTTGACTATCTATGTTCACCAAATATTTCCTTGCCACGTTCCATACTGGCGCGATTGACTCCGGCACCTGGAGATTCTTGAGCGAAGGATTTTCTGCTGGTTTCTGAATTCCCAACGGACACGGCAAGATACGCTTCTCATCGCCCCGCACGCCGAAATCGTAGCAGGGATATTCGGGGCGTTGCACTACCACGAGCCGCGCGATTGGATGGGTGGGCAATACACGGTCTGGTGTCAATTCGAGCACAGGAAAGTTTCGATCAATCGAAACCAACTCAACTTTTTCAAGCTGAACGAACCGCTTCTCTTCCGGCTTTGAGAGATTCCGCACAATGAGTGCCTGGATGCTCCCGTCGGTGTTATAAAACCCGAACACGTTTATCTGATCTCCACTCTCAAAGTCAGATAAGCTCGCTCGCTCGCGGTTGCGGAGAAAGAGGCGGGTATCGTTGGCGACCTGAATACGGTACTGATAAGGAGTTGGTATTGGCAATGGTACAGGAGTCGGTTGGGGAGCAGGAATCACGATTTGCGAGGAGGTTGTTCGATATTCCGGGGGAACCGGCGCGCCTCCGGCTCCTGATACAGGCAGAGGACAGGGAACCGCCGTGCCCGAAGCAGATTCTCGACTGGGGAATCGAACGCAGGTCGTGCCGCCGCCTTGAAGCGGAAGAATCTCTTCGGGCACGGGTTTGATTGCTCCCGTCTGAATTGCATAGGACGTCGTGGCGATAATTTCCGCAGGGGGCACCGCACCCGACACACTCTGCACGGTGAGATTATTGAACTGAATCAATCCTTCGTCAATCTGTTGCCGAGGCAAGGGATAGACAATGCGCGTTACGGGATCAAGCGTTGACGTAACAGCAGACGGAGCGACAAGCGTCGCCTGGGTCTGCGAAGAGGGATTGTTAAGCTCACCGTACGCCCGAACTCCAACGACCGAAGAAAACACAACTAACGCGACCAAAAATACGAGAGTTTTTTTCATGTTTTTATTTAAGAATTGCGACTATTTATTGTTTATATTATACTACGAAACTGTTGGTACTTGGTACATTGTTACACACCCTACGATGGAGCTTAAAAATAAAGTTATCGTTATCACTGGAGCAGGCAGCGGACTTGGAAAAGAACTCGCATACGGATTCGCAGAGAAAGGGGCACACGTGGTGATAAGCGGGCCCACCGGGAAATCGCTAAACAGCATAGCTCAGGAAATAAACGGCGTTGCGATCGCAGCTGACGCGAGAAACGAACAGGAAATGACGCGCGTCGCAGAGGTCGCGGTAACGCAGTTTGGCCGGATAGATATCTGGATTAACAATGCGGGCATTTGGCTGCCGCATGCATCGGCGGAAGAAATGGATATGGTACGCGTGCGCGAAATGGTTGATGTAAACCTATTCGGCACAATGCACGGAACACGTGCGGCGCTACGCGTGATGAAAAAACAAAACTCCGGCGCAATCATCAATATTCTCTCAACGAGTGCGCTCGAGGGTCGCGCGGGCTCCTCGGCATATGCGGCAAGCAAATATGGCGCAGTTGGTTTTACGAAATCGGTTCGGCTCGAAGTGAATAATTCAAATATCGAAGTGGTCGTAATCTATCCCGGTGGAATGAAAACGCACCTTTTTGACGAAAAAACCCCTCCCGATTTTGAGAGGTATATGCCACCGGAATTTGTCGCCGGAAAAATAATAGAAAACATGGAAAAAGAATTGCCCGAAGAAGAATTGGTTATCCGGAGACCTTCGCACAGTAACTACCCTCCATGAAACTCTCTATCGG
>CAYHEU010000099.1:0-1952 GCA_964355785.1 uncultured Candidatus Saccharibacteria bacterium
CACCGCGCGCAAGCGCGCGGGGGAATTTTCCGACCAAGTTATGAATTGTGCCCCCACTAGGAATCGAACCTAGATCAACTGCTTAAAAGGCAGTTGCTTTGCCACTAAGCTATGGGGGCGCGAAACGTTTCAGCGCGTATATCAACTTCACAAGCGTACTCAATTTTATATCAAAATCCTTTAAAGTAAAACGTCCTAATTTTCCTCGCCTAATTCTTCAAGGATTTTTTTTGCTTTCCCGGAAAGTTTTGAAGGTGCCTTGATGATGAAGTTGATGAAAAGATCGCCACGGCCCGATGAGCCGAAATGCGGCATTCCTTCACCGGGAATGCGCAAGTCCTCTTTCAGATTAAAATGAGCCGGAATTTCGATGTTGATTTTCCCTCCGCTTACGGTGGGAGCGTCAATTTTCTTTCCCATGAGAAGATCGATGATGTTCAGGTCTTTTCTTACAATGAGATCGTCGCCTTGGCGCGCGAACGCGCTATGCGGCTTTATTTTGATTCTGATATAGAGATCTCCTTCGGTTGCGCCGCGTTCGCCGGCCTCTCCTTTTCCCGTTACCTTAATAATCTGGTCCTCACGGATTCCCGGGAGTATCTCGATCTGCACCACGCGCTCCGCGGTAATGCGCCCGCTCCCTTTGCAATTGTTGCACGCTTTGTTCGGAATCTGCCCCATCCCGCGGCAGCGCATACAGGTTTTCACCTGGGAAAAACTTCCGAAAAACGTTTTTCTCTGTTCCCGGATTTCTCCCTGCCCTCCGCAGACGTTGCAGGTTGAGTATCCGCTCCCCTGCTCCGCGCCGAGTCCTTTGCACTGTTCGCATCGAACGAGGGTCTTGATTTTCAAATCCTTGATTGCGCCGTGGAATGCCTCTTCGAGGGTGATTTCGAGCGGAACTTCAAGATCTGATCCCTGTCGGTACGTTCTCCGTCTCGGTTTTACCCCGAGTCCCTCAAAAAAGTCCTCAAGGATATCCCCGAGATCCCCGAAATCACCGAATGATTGGCCTTCGGCGCCCTGCCAGCCCGAGGCCGGTCCGCCTTGGGCGGAAAAGCCACCGAAGTCCCAACCGGGGAACGGACCGCCCGCCGAGAATCCCTGGAACGCCTCCGTAGCGCCGAAACGGTCGTAGCGGTTGCGTTTTTCCTTATCGGAGAGTATCTGGTACGCTTCGTTGATTTCCTTGAATTTTTTCTCGTCACCGCCCGACTTGTCTGGATGGTACTTGTGAGCAAGTTTCCGGTATGCTTTCTTGATCTCGTCATCGGAAGAGTTTTTCTCCACCCCCAAGATTTTGTAATAGTCCTTCTGCGCCATAAATTAGTATTCTATAACTTCCTGACTCCGTGTTTCATTTGCGATATGGACGAAGTTCGAGGCAAGGAGAATTTGATAGATGAGCCAGGCGACAATGCTTACGAACCAGTAGAAGAGCGCAGCGACGCCGCGTGCGGCGAGGAACAAGGTAACTACCCACCCCACCACGAACCATTGCCCGAATTTCTGATTCCACGTAACGAGCGATACGTTTACGAGATTGTAGATAACGTCGCTTATCGGCTGTTCGGCATCAATCGCAACTCCGATGTTTTTTCGGAGCTCGCTCACGAGTTTTTCCGCCCCCTGGGCTACCAGCAGATTTCGCTCCGATTCCGGGAGTGCTTTGAATTGCACGTCGCTCTTAAATTGAAGATAGGTGAAACTCTCCGCAAAATTTTTGAGCGATGATCTCAAATTTATATCGGGATAGATGTTTCCGAGAAACCGAGCCGCCGAATCGAAGATTACTCTGAACGGTTTCTGCGGCACGACGGTTTTATTTGCCGCAAGATATGGCGCGTAGAGAATGACGACGAAAAGCACGATGCCTGTTGCGAGTTTTCTGAATTTCGTCCTTGCGGACTTCATGAATTTTATCTCAAGGCTGTTTTCTATCTCATGGCGAG
>CAYHEU010000100.1:0-1949 GCA_964355785.1 uncultured Candidatus Saccharibacteria bacterium
CTTCGCCGAGTACGAAGCCGTCATCCTCGCCTTTGAAGAGCTCGCAAAACTCGTCGCACCAGCGGAGAGGGGAGCGACCACTGTCGCAGTGAAGCTCGACAGCGAGCTTATCGTGAAGCAGATGAACGGCGTCTACAAGATAAAACATCCGGTCATGAAAGCGCAGTACGCGCGCCTCATGCAAGCTGGAGCGGCATTTGGCAAAGTCACTTTCACACACGTCTTCCGTGCCGAGAACTCCGACGCCGACACCCTCGCCAACGAAGCGATGGATCGCGGCTCTGTTTCCTGATTCATCATGAAGGTTTCTAAACTGGACAATGACATTCGAACGAAAAGTATAATGTTTGCTCATTCAGCGGCCGCTTATCGAAGCGTTTCTTTGCAAATTGCTAGTAAAGATGGGGAAAATTTCGATTTATGGAATTTCATGTTCGTTGGAGCCCCAATAATGCACATGGCGTTGGAACTTATTGTGAAAGCATCTGTAATGTTGGACGATGCTACATACAAACCAAAAGATGGAGGACACAAAACGTCTGACCTAATTAAAAAATATGCCGACGAAGTGGGTGTATTGAAATTAATCAGGGACGATACTGAGAAGATGTCATTAATTAAAGAACTTGAAGTTGGATGGGAGGGGCTGAGATATGGAGAATGTGGCATTCAGTCTGATGGCAAAGATAGCAGGGTGTTCAACGACATAATGGAATTATTGATTGGCGAATATCAAAAACGATCTGGACTACGAACCCTTTAATCTTAAAATTACTGATGATAAACATTACAGGATAATTCCATGAACATCCTTGTTGTTGTCGTTTCAGGATTTGCGAGCGGGGTATTCCTCCGCTCGCTTTTCTTTTTTTATTATGTATATTGAGTATGTGCCTGTGGGGCGTCAGCCCTATTTCGGCTAATACATAAGCCGAAGGCAGGCATATCAAGACCACCGACCTCGTGTCGGTGTTTTTGATTTTAGTCCTCCTCAGGATTGCCTTTCATCGTGCTGAAAAGTCTCACGTCTCGATATTTATTTGTCGTCCATGCGGGCACGACGCTCCAAAAATGCAGTTGCCCATTATCTCCGATCTTACGCAAAATTACTTTTATCTTGCGCCCCTCAATAATTGCGATAATGCCCCAATACTTAACGGGCTTACTTTTACGGACTTTCTTCTTGTAGCTTTTGACCTCAAACTCTTTGAGCGTCTCCTCATATTCCTGATAGGTCGTGGAGAGTCCGATAAGTGTTATCGCTTTCGCTAATAGCTTGAACCGCAATATTTGCGACGAGCGCTCGCGCTCGCTCCGAGAGCCCTTGAAGAGAATGTGATTAAATCCTTCGGCAGTGAAGTACACATACTCTCCGAGCGCGGGGAACTGGGTCGGGCGCATACTTGCATAGAATTTCTGTGCATCGTCGCGAAGTTTTTCGTAGTTGGATACATCTTCCATACCGATATATTTTACACCCTTGCTGCGTTACCATAGTTTCATGAGTATGCTCATCGCCATCGTATCGGGATTTGCGAGCGGGGTATTCCTCCGCTCGCTTTTCTTTTTTGGTTCGACTTCGCTCACCACAAGTAGTCTCGCGTCGATCGCATTTGCCCTACTCCTGTGCGCGCTTTTTGCCGGTGCAGCATTTTTAAAGCCGCGCCTTGTGTACTCACTTGGCGCGGCGTTCTGTTTATTCGTCGCGTTCGGCATGCTGCGTGCGTCGCTTGCCGACACTCCTTTACCCGACTCTTTTGCGAGAGATCTGCGGCATCGCGTTTCGTATGAAGGCGTCGTCGTCTCCGATCCTGATGTGCGCGACGCGAATCAACGTGTGGAGATTCGCGTCGAGAGCGGGGGAGTGGCGACGACGATGCTCGCTATTGCGCCGCGGCACCCGAGCGTCTCGGTGGGGGACCATATATATGTATCGGGCACACTCGTGG
>CAYHEU010000101.1:0-1936 GCA_964355785.1 uncultured Candidatus Saccharibacteria bacterium
CGCTCAGGCCTTCGGCTCTGAGGCTCAGGCTCGAAGAGGTCAATCCTGAGCTTGCCGAAGGATTGAGAAACTTAAAATCTTAGTATCTTGCGTTCTTTGATTCTTTATCCCTTTGATTTTCTGTCTGTTTTTGCCTTGGGATTTTTTCTTAACAAATTTTTTTGACTGCTATGCTAGAGCATAGCAATAGGTCACACCTCGTTTTATTTTTAATAAGGAGCAGAAGTATAGATAGTTAAGCTGATTCTGCGATGATGCGCCGGTGGTTATTCCAATACAAGAAGTTGCGTCAAGGGAAATTGTGAGATACAATGTCCGTGACATACTCCCCGAGGGACCAACCCGCGGGCATTTTCGGCATTATGAAGGACAAAATTATTATTAAAGGTGCGCGGCCTTTCAGTGAATTCAAGATCTCGCATCTATGAATAGATTTATAAAAATAAAGGGTGCTCGAGAACACAATCTCAAGAATATCAATCTTGAAATTCCGCGCGACAGAATGGTTATTTTTACGGGACTTTCCGGTTCGGGGAAGTCTAGTTTGGCGTTCGACACTATTTTTGCCGAAGGTCAGCGGCGCTATATCGAATCGCTTTCGGCTTACGCGCGGCAGTTCTTGGGGAAATTTGATAAGCCCGACGTGGATGAAATAGAAGGACTTTCTCCTGCTATTTCTATTGACCAAAAGAGCCACTCGTCAAATCCTCGCTCTACGGTTGCGACCATTACGGAGATATACGATTATCTGCGCGTTCTTTTTGCACGTCTTGGAATTCCGCACTGTCCGAAGTGCGGCGAACCAATCCGACGTCTGACGAATGATGAAATTGTAGATGCCATCATTGATTTTGCCGCACAGGAACCGCAGGAAAATAACCTCCTGATATTGGCACCGGCGATACGCGGAAGAAAAGGGGAGTACTATCAACTTCTCTATGATTTTTTGAACGCCGGTTTTCGGGAGGCGCGTATCGACGGAAAAATGCATTCGCTCCGCGAGCGTATTGTGCTCTCACGCTATCAACAACATACGATTGAAGTGGTGATTGACCGTATTCCGGTCGGACTTGATTTTGGCGAGAAAGATAACCGCTTACGTCTCGCCGAGGCGGTGGAGTCCGCTCTGAAGTATGGGAACAACGTAGTGACGGCAATCCTCGGGACGAAAGAAGTTTCTTTGTCGGCGCAATTTACCTGCGCCCGCGACGGCTTTTCATTTCCGGAAATAGAACCGCGCCTTTTTTCCTTTAATAGCCCCTACGGAGCATGTGAAGCGTGTCATGGACTTGGCGTTGAGGAATTGTGGTCCGAAAAAATATGTCCAATTTGCGAAGGGAAACGATTACGCCCGGAAGCGCTCAGCGTACTTATTGGAGGGAAAAATATTTCATCGGTGACCCAAATGTCCATTGAAGATGCGACGATGTTCTTTTCGAAACTTAAAATAAAAGAATCCGATAAAGCTATCGCGGAAGTTCCTCTGCGTGAAACGCAAAGCCGGCTTTCTTTTCTTTTTGATGTGGGGTTGGATTATCTCACTCTCGAGCGAAAAGCAGGAACGCTTTCCGGCGGAGAGGCGCAGCGGATACGGCTTGCATCGCAAATAGGTTCACGTCTGGTAGGGACGCTTTATATATTGGATGAGCCAACCATAGGACTCCATCAACGCGATAACGCAAAACTTATTAAAACGCTTCACGAACTACGCGATCTTGGGAATACCATCATTGTTGTTGAGCACGATGAAGATACGATACGATCAGCCGATTATTTGGTTGATGTTGGTCCTGCGGCCGGGGTACATGGCGGAAAAATAATGGCGCAGGGGCCTCTTCCTGGAATATTAAAAGACAAAACAGTTACGTCGCTCACACTCCAATATCTTCGAGGAGAGAAGAAGATAGAAATTCCCGAGAGGAGATCGATTACTAAA
>CAYHEU010000102.1:0-1777 GCA_964355785.1 uncultured Candidatus Saccharibacteria bacterium
GTCGCCGGGATCGTCTGAAACGAACCCTGTCGGTTCGCGGTAATCGCGGTAGTTCGGGTTTTGGCTGAAGAGATTTTGGATCTCACTACCGACGATAAGCCCCGAACCCGAAGGGCCCGGCATGACGATCGGGTTCGTGAGACCTTCTGGGATCGACCAGTTGAGGCCGTCTTCCGAAGTGAAGATGGAAGGGTTTTCCCGTCCGGCATTGCCGAATGGATAGGGAGTGTTGACTTCCCTGAACCCGTTCCTCTCTCGACAGACGTCCGGATGGACGATCTGTCCCGACCCTTCGTAGGTCTGGATCGGAATGTTCACGATCACGCCGAGGCCCGGATCTCTGACCGTATGGTCAGGTGAGGTGGGCGTAGGCGAATCCCCACACCCTAGTGCCGCCGCCACGAGAATGGCGGCGAGGACGAGAAAGATTTGACGCGCCTTCATTTTGATGCCCCTTTCCGCTCTTTGGCGAGCGTTGGTTTAACCTTGACAATCTTACTATTTTCCAGTGTAGCATATATTTTAGAAAAGTCAACCCCTTGTATAATGCAACCCAATTCTGGACTCCACGGGCATTTTGAATATGTTTGCTTTCGACCATTGTAGCATAAATTGGATTGGCGAGAGTTTGTTGCGAAAGGCATGATGGACACGCTCGGTGTTGTAGAAGACGAGATAGTCCATGAGCTTGCGGTTGAAGTCGTCGGGATTCTTGAGGAGATTGGCGTTGTAATCGATAAACTCTTCTTGAACGGTCCGGTTGAACCGCTCCAGGTGGGCATTCATCTTCGGCGTCTTCGGGTAAGTGTGAAAATGAACGAGATGCAGACGCCGCAGTTCCTCGGCAAAGTGTTTCTTGAATTCGGAACCATTGTCAGTCAGAACATAGAGAAAGTTGTACGAGTGCGGGAATACTCTCCGGCAAAGCGCAAAGAATTCCGCGGCTGCCAAAGAAGCGTGGCTCTTTGTGCCCCAGGTAAACGAGAACCTCGTATAGATATCTTCAAAAGTGATGACGTATCTCCGGCAGCCATCCACGAACCGCTCCACGGTGTCGAGCGCCACAAGATGCCCCGGGTATTCTGGTCTGAAATCCCTCGGTTTTCTCAATACTTTTTGACGATTTGCCTTCTTTACCTTGCCGAAGTGAGAGATTTTCTGCGGGAATGTCCGCAGCCCTCCGAGATCGCTTATGAGATAGCCGATTACGCGCGGCTTTGGGCACGAAAGATTGCGGGAGAGACAAAATTCCTGAAGGAGTGGGAATAGCTTCTCTCCTCCAAGATTGGGATGCACCTCTCGGAGACGCCTCAACTCGGCAACCGCTTCAGGCGGCCAAAGACGCTTTCTTTTTATACACGGAGCTCGCGAGAGTTCGTTCAGAGCTTCTATCTTCTTGCCGCCCGCCTCCCACCGCTTCTTCCAGGCGTAGAGCGTTGACCTTTTCACAGGAAAAGCATCGAGGGTTGCCTCTAGGCCGTGCTTTTCCCAAAAGACCAGGATGCGCGCCTTCTCCAGCGCTTTTTCGGTAATCATATACCGGTAGCGTAGCGCGTCATTGTAGCAGGAAACAAATCCCTTGATACCGCTATATTTGCAGTGTTGCCGACTAAAAAACTCCATAAGACTAGGGCTTCATGGAGTCCAGGATGTATCTTGCATTATGCACTTGAACCTTGATTCTTTCGGAATTTCTGCATACCCTTAGATTCAGCATCGGCAAAAACAGGAGGTGAAATGATCTGGCCCTTACTGGTTTTGCTCCAAATAGGGCTCC
>CAYHEU010000103.1:0-1696 GCA_964355785.1 uncultured Candidatus Saccharibacteria bacterium
TGTCTTGCCTCCGCCTGGAAGTCACCCCTCTGTCTTACAACAGGAATGCCCACCGCTTGGTGGGCATTCTCTTTACTAAGTTTTTGTGGATTTGATCCATCCGCCGAGCATGCGCCCGATCTCGTCCACTAATCCTTCCAAAGTCGTGTATTTTTTATTATCGATTATTTTCACTTCCTTCATGAGACTGAGAAACACTCGAAGAAAATTCAGCTTCAAACTTACTTTTTCCAAGGTCGGCAATTTTTCAGATTTGTACGTCTGGCTTGCAAGTAAAATGCCTTCAAGAATGTCAAGTATGACATTCTCGCATCGTTGCCAAATAGTGTGGCGATCTTGCTTTGTGATGCCATCACGGTAGCTGTAAAACGTTTTATAGAGATCGTAAGCTTTCTTGAATATAGGGATATCGTAGTCGTTCATAGAAGTATTTTTATGAAAATTTATAGGAATTTATTTGAACGCATTATCTCGCCAGAGAATCTCTTTTCAGCGTGGGACGCGTTTAAGAGTGACAAAAGAAACAAGCCCGACGTAATTCGATTTGAATGGCAACTTGAGGAAAATATTTTCGAGCTTCACCGCGAGCTGAAAAATAAAACTTATCGGCACGGCCCTTACGCCGGGTTCTATATCACGGACCCCAAACAACGGCATATTCACAAAGCAACAGTTCAGGACAGAGTTCTCCATCACGCCGTGTTCTCGGTCATCAATCTGATTTTCGAGCCGACGTTCATTTCTACTTCGTTTTCCTGCCGCGTCGGTTACGGCACGCATAAGGGAGTTGAGGCGCTGGAGAAAGCAATGAGAAAGGTGAGTCAGAACGGCACCCGTCATTGCTTTACGTTGAAATGCGATATTCAAAAGTTTTTCGATTCTGTGGATCACGAGATTCTGCTCGCCATCATAGGCGAGAGAGTCAAGGACGAGAACGCGATGTGGCTTTTGCGATCTATCGTGGAAAGCTACCGAACCGAGCCACGAGAGAGAGAGAGAGAGTAAAGCCGAGGCCGCGAAAAGGTATACCCATCGGCAACCTTACCTCGCAGCTTTTCGCGAATATCTATATGAACGAATTCGATCAATTTGTGAAACATAACCTTAGGGTGAAACATTATTTTCGCTATACCGACGACTTTGTCGTGGTGGCCCAGAGTCGAGAATATCTAGAGCAACTGCTGCCGCATATTTCAGAATTTCTTGAAACGAAGCTGGCACTCCGGCTCCATCCCAAGAAAATATTCACTCGTCCATTATACCAGGGAATTGATTTTCTGGGCTATGTCGTTTTCCCCAAACATCGCCTACTGCGGACAAAAACAAAGCGACGGATATTCAAAAACTTGAAACGGCGGATGGAGGAATGTCATCGCGGCAAAATTAACAAATTCACGCTGGAGCAGTCATTGCAATCGTATCTTGGCGTTTTATCGCATGCGGATAGTTATGCCATAAGTGAACACGTCAAGAATCAGTTTTGGTTTGAATACAAATAGGTGTACAAAATTTAGGCTTTATTCCCCCTGGGGCTGCCAAGTTAGATTTTCTACCGGTATATTCCTGTTTAAGCCTGTAAATATAGGCGAATTTAGTGATTAAAACCCGAACTTGATTATCCACACCTTATCATTATTGACCGTTTAGATATCATTTTGCTATGATTAAATTACTAAACGTGAAAGGCATCCTATAT
>CAYHEU010000104.1:0-1659 GCA_964355785.1 uncultured Candidatus Saccharibacteria bacterium
CCACAACCGCATCACGCGGTGGTTTTAGCGGTTTTTTGTTTTGCTGCGGTAGCTCAATGGCAGAGCACTCCTCTGATACGGGAAAGGTTGAAGGTTCGATTCCTTCTCGCAGCACATGCCTTTGTAGCTCAATGGTAGAGTGTGCCCCTGAAACGGGCGAGGAGGAAGTTCGATCCTTCCCCGCGGCACATGCCCTCGTAGCCCAAATGGATAAGGCAAGCCCGTTCTAAGGGCAAGATTGCGGGTTCAAATCCTGCCGAGGGCGCAAATTATTAGTAGATATTGTTTGGGGAAGGCATTAGTGTATAATTTATCCATATGAAAAAATTACTTAAAGTTTCGTTCGTGTTGGCTGTAGTTGCCGGTATAATATTGGTGTGCGGCGGGGGATGGGGCATTTTATTTACAAGTAAGAATATCGCGCAGGAAAAAATCGTGACAGCCGAAGATTCTTCAATCCCAGGCGTTCCTCTGCGCGGACCGCTGACGCTCAAAGCGCAGGCCGATATTATCAGAGTTCACACGCTCAAGATGACCGGTGGAAAAACATACGCGGAAATGCCGCGCCAAATCGCAAAAGTTGATTCCCTCGGGAAACCCGTTTTAGACGAAAAAGGCCAGCCCGTCATGGTGTCTAATACTGCCCGAGATATTTGGATAACGGCAACGACACTTATAACCGCGCTGAATTTGGGAATTCTCACATATGTATTTTCCGGCCTGATAATTTTATTTGGCCTTATATTTATCTTGACCGGCATAGTGTTTTTTGCCCTGAGTAAAAAGTATTAATTGAAAGTTAAAATTTCCGCTTTCGTAAGCATTCCAATATTTTCTTGAGGCAGCAGAATAGTAGCGAGTGACGCGAAGTAGTGATGGAATTTAAACCGATCCGCGCTTGACACTGAATAATTTCTGCGTAGTATTCTTCTTGGCGAGGCAAAATATCAATCTGCCTCCTTCACAAACAAAAATTTTCAGAAACGACACAACAAACAGAAAGGCCAGAAAATGAAACCACAATTCGGCGTAATCGCCTCCATCATGGAGCCGTCCGCGCTTCACCTTGCTCGGGCTTTGTCAGAAGCGCGACACGCACAGGCATGTGAAATTCGTCTCGACAGCTTCAGTTCCTACAGAATTGAGCTTATTCTCGCAGGCCTCCCCTCAATCATTGCGATGCCGACTATTCTTACCTTGCGATCAAATGAGCAGGGAGGAAGAGAATATATTTCTCTCGAAGCGCAATTAAATTTTTGGAGGACAGTACCGCAAAATCTTCGTCAATTAATTGAGCAGGAGACCTCGAAGGTCTTCGTCGACTGGGACCTCGGCTTGGTCAGATACTGCTTAAACAAGGACACACCATTTCCGTGGAGCAAAATCGGATGCTCATGGCACGATTTCCAGGAAACACCGGGGAATTTGCCAGCGATCTTAAATGATCTCGAGAAAACTGGGGCTGGGGCTTTTCTCAAGCTTGTACCTATGGCAACTCGCGAAAATGATCTCGAGCGCGTGCGCGCCCTCTTTGAAAGTCGGCGCGACCGGAGGCCGCTCATCGCGTTCGCTATGGGCGAAATCGGCGGAAGAAGCCGCCGGGAGTGCCTTTTGTGGGGGTCAGCGGGAACATACGGTTACATTTCGGGACACCAGAAG
>CAYHEU010000105.1:0-1654 GCA_964355785.1 uncultured Candidatus Saccharibacteria bacterium
TATTGTGCCGAGTCCGATTCCCGGTTTCTCCCTGAACTGCGCAAGGGGCTTGATACTCAGGTCGTGCCTCCGCGGGCGCCCCTCCGATCCGTCATCGGGGCTTCTAGATTATTCGCTCGGATTATCGAGCGTTTCCATCGTAACCTTCTATACGCTGATACTGCCCGTCGCATCGAGGAGGTGCTTGAGCCGGATTTCGATTTTGTCTTGTGTGAAAATGATTATTCCTATCAAGTAGGCACATCGTATAAAAAACGGAATCCGAAAGCTCGCGTTATTTGGATCATGAACAATCCGCCTTTTTATCATTCTCACAAGAACAATATTGTTGTTGATGCGTTGAGCCGCGCGGTGGCGTGGTGGGAAGGAAGAACCGCTCGACGTTTTGCTTCCGGAATAGATTGGGCGGTGGTTTTCGATAAAGCAAACCAAGAAGCATCACGGGCAGTAGGCATTTCCGCTAAACTCATCGGTAATCCCCTGGATTTCGATTATTTCTATTCACCGATCAGGTCTTGGCCGCCCACGGGACCGGTTAAAATTCTTGCGGTGGGAGTACTTAGTCCCCTCAGGCGGTTCGAAGATGTGGTTTCGGCTGTGAAAATTTTAAGAGGTATGGGATATGACGTATGTGCGCTGATTGTCTGCAAGGACTATTGGGCTGACAGACTTTATCGTTCTAAATTCGAGGTTTTTATTAAAGACTCTGGCGTTCAAGAATTCATCGATGCGCGGTTTGAAGGCGTGTCGGAGGAGTTTATGAAACTAGCGCTTCGAGAGTCTCACATTAGTCTTGTGCCGAATAACGCTAAGGTTTGGGTGGCGACTGCCTGCGAGGCGATGGCCGCCGGCATGCCGCTCGTGATTTCTCGCGCCACTTCGATGATAGACGTGCTCCGAGACGGGGAGGACGCTTTATTTTTTGATCCGCTTCGCCCAGAACAAATTGCCGAAAAAGTCAGGTTGCTCATTGAAAATCCTGATTTTTATGCTCGTATTGCCAGTTCCGGTCAGACGTTTGTAAAAGACAACTTAAATTTAGAAAGCTTCACAAAAAACATTCTTCAGTCGCCCAAATGAAAAAAATTTTACGACTTATCGAAGAGTTTTTCTTCGCGTTGAGGTTTTTTAAAAACCCCCTGGTATATTATTTGGAGCGATTTCATCTCTCGCGTGGCAAAAAGGTGGTGCTCAAGCTGTGGAACGGTATCCGCTATTCCATTAACGCCAATACGAATGAAATCCGGATGGTGAACGAAATCTGGAATATGAAAGTATACGATCCACTTTTAAGAAACGTCCGTGACGGAGCAACCGTGGTTGATATTGGCGCGAATATCGGGGTTTTTTCCATGAAAGCCGCCAGCACCGTGAAGAACGTTAAAGTTTTTAGTTATGAGCCGTTTCCACAGAGCTTTGATGGGCTTACGGAAAATATTCGATTGAACGGCTTCGAAAAATCTATTACGCCTGTTAACAAAGCCGTTGCCGGCAGGCGCGGCGAGCTGGAACTATTTTACAGGTCGAATGATCCGGGAGGTGTTTCTATGTATCAGCTTGGCGATAAAAGCGAATTGCATTCGATCAAAGTACCGGCCGTGACTCTCGAAGACGTTTTTCGCGAGAACAAAATCGAAACCTGCGATTTCATGAA
>CAYHEU010000106.1:0-1595 GCA_964355785.1 uncultured Candidatus Saccharibacteria bacterium
ATTTTCGTGGAACCGCCCGTCATTGCCGCTATGACGCACTTGGCACATCACCTGAAAAATACGACGAAAAAACCTTTGGGAGTAAATGTTTTGTGGAACGATTTTTACTCCTCGCTATCTCTTGCGAATGTTTTGGGCCTTAAATTCGTGCGCGTTCCAGTTTTTGTGGATAAGGTTAAAACTGATTGCGGCATTATCGAAGGCGACCCCAAAGCGGTCCTGGCTTTCAGGAAAAAAATTGGCGCCGAGAACGTCGCCCTCTTTACCGATATTCACGTGAAGCATTCCACGCTTCTTTCTAGGCACGGCTTGATCGCTTCAGCACGATTGGCGATAAGAAACAAATCGGACGCCCTGATCATTACCGGGAACTGGACCGGCCAGGCGCCCGATCTCGCGGAGCTCAAAGCCCTCCGAGCCGCAATTGGAAATTTCCCGATACTCGTGGGAAGCGGCGCAAACACCAAAAATATTGATGCGCTACTCCGTTATGCAAATGGGGTTATTGTGAGCACTTCCTTAAAACGCGGTTCGAACCGAAAGGGGGAGCAGAATGTAAAAGCGTACGAACAGCGCATCGATTCTCGCAAGGTCCGCGAGTTTATCGCCGCCGTATAGAAAAAGTTACTGCAAGACGTATGTATTACTTTCTCCGACATGGCAAGCTGGACCTGCCCTATAAAGATCACAGCGAGATGTCCTTCGAAGTGCTCGCCGATTTAGCGTCTGAAAAACTGAATCCCCCGATAGACAAAAAAGTAACGCGATCACTTATCAGCGCTATCGCCGTAATCGTCCCCTTTGAGCGGCTGGAAAAGATATATACGAGTCCGTCTCAACGCGCGAGAGAAACCGCCACGTTGATTGCTGACTACACAAAAGAACGGTTTCAAAAGGAGTCTCTCATCTCTGTGTTGCCGGAACTTAGAGAGGTTCACTTCGACTTAAGAGAGATATATGCTTTGTCCCCGCAAGGGATCGACATCCAGGCAGTGAATCAGGCGGTGTTCAGAGCAACGCTCTCCGGCAAGGGCGCCGAACCTATCAATAGCCTTTATAATCGAGTCGACAGTATTTTTAAAACCCTCGCGAACGAGGAGAGGCAAGAAGCTGCGTTAATTACTCACGATTTTCTCATGCGCGCCGTGGAGCTCTACGCCGAGCATAAAGGTATTCCTCGGGAAACAACGTACGAGGATTTATTGCAAACCCGGAGAAACTCGTACCTCCGTGGTTTTGCTGTTCAGACTGTACCCTGGAAATTCTTGCCCCTAGAAGGGGGTGGGGCGGAATAAGCAAGATACTAGAAACCATTTGGCCTGCCAAACACAAAAAGATTGTCATGCCCTCGACTTTACAAAATATCTTCGACTGCTTGGCCCGCGACCACCACATCACCTGCGAAGAAGCCTTCACTCTGGGCAACGTAGTCAAAACAGTTTTCCGTGCTACGGACGGGAGCAGAACGCACCGCGTCCGTTCGCCGTCCGCTTCGCGGAACGGGCGGAGCTCAGACTGGTCCCGAAGCCAGGCAGCTCCGAGGTCTTCGACGACCCCACCACCCTCGCCAGGACGAGCCCCCAGAGTCCGGAACA
>CAYHEU010000107.1:0-1595 GCA_964355785.1 uncultured Candidatus Saccharibacteria bacterium
AACGAGGTAAATTTCTCGTTCCCCCCTCCCCAAACGCCATCGGACGAACTGGACCAGTGGCTCGGGATGCTTGCTGATCTTGAATCGGAAAACCGTAACGATGTAAAGATATTGGACGTAAACGGCCTGCATTCCTATGGGTGTCTTCAGTTCCAAAAAACTACTTTCCTTATATTCGGGAAGAGATTTGGATTTTTGAACGAAAGCGCCGAAGAGCAATTCGAAAAGTTGGTATATGACTGCAAGCTTCAAAAACGTATCGCACGAAGCATGATAGAGAACGACCCGGAAGCCTGGAGAAACTGGTATACCTCGGTCAAACGAAAAGGACTTGGGCTTCCGCCAATCGTTCAAAAAGGACATCAGGAAATCGCACTCGCGAGGACACAATAGTCCTCGTGTTTGCTTTTTTAAACCCTCCTCTGTTAGGCTCCGAATAGAATATTGAAAGATTCGGCAATAAGGAGGTTGAGGCATGAGGAATCCCCGCACGCTCGCAATCATAGGCGGCGGAGTGCTTGGTTCCGCCATTGCCTATCACGCCACCCGCCGTTTTAAAAACAACGTCCGTGTAGTCGTGCTTGAAGCACTCCCCGCTCCCGGCCTTGCGACCAGCGCACGATCGAGCGGAGTACTCCACGCAGGAATCCATTCTCCTCTCGGAAGCCTTAAGAGCACGCTCTCGTGTGAGGGGCATTTTGCTGCCAGGGATTTCGCAAAAACACATAATGTACCAGTTCTTGAGTGTGGAATGATCATCACTGCAACCTATCGCGATCTTCCTCGACTCGCATCCCGCGCAAAAATGTTCCGCAGCGTCACCGCAAACGCAGTGGCGCTTGGAATTCCGCACGAAACACTTTTTCCTTGGCGTCTGAAAGCACTTGAACCGCATGTACATGGGGTAGGAGGACTCTTTCTTCCTTCCGTTTCATCGGTAAACGGCACATTGCTTTCAGCCGCACTGCTTAGTGAGGCGGTTCTCAATGGTGCATTTGCGCTTTTCGGTTCGCGCGCAACACGAATCTCTTTTGCAAAGACACGGTGGCGAATCACAACGGATTTCCATGAAACCGAAGCTGATGTGATTGTGAATGCCGCAGGACTTTATGCGGATACAATCGCCGCTCTCGGCGGATGCTCGGGCTACCGTCTCCGCTATATACGCGGAGAATATTGCGAAATCATGGGAAAAGAGAGTTCCTTGGTAAACCGTTTCATCTATCCGGTTCCTATCGAAGGACGCGCCACAAAAGGAATGCATTTTGTAAAACGTCCGGATGGACGACTCTTATTCGGCTGCAACTCGCGTGAAGTTCCCTTTTTGGACTACTACGAAGAAAACAAAACGCCGGTAGAATTTTTTCGGAACGAAGCCGTGCGACTTGTACCGGAACTTCGAAACGCCGAATTTCGGTGGAGCCACAGCGGTATCCGACCAAAACTCGACACCGCTTGTGATGCCGATTTTGTCTTTTCGCTCGACCGAATCTCTCCGCCATTCCTTAACTGCGTAGGATATGACTCACCCGGTCTTTCGGCCGCCATCGCCGCAGGAAAATATGTAATAAATATCGTTGCGCCGTACCTTTCGT
>CAYHEU010000108.1:0-1556 GCA_964355785.1 uncultured Candidatus Saccharibacteria bacterium
TGTAGGGCAAATCAATCGCGGGCTTGTGCGACTGCTTGCGCGAGATGGTTTTAGAACGGTTGTTGATGCGGTTGGCGTTGATGTGCGATGAAATGCGCAAAAAAACAGCGTGCTATACTTACATGAGAATCTTCCTTATGAACTGGAGAGCGCAGTGCGAATTCTGTTATTTCAAAACTAAGGCCCGCTTCGCCAAGGCTTGAGCGAGGCGAGCAGGTTTTTCAATAACAGAATTCACCCTGCGTTTCATATCTTCACTCTCATGAAAAAATCTGTAGTAATTATCGGCGCGGGCGAAATAGGCAGTGCCATCGCGCACTTGTTGCAAAAGAATCCTGACGCGCAGGCGGTCTTGTGGGACAAGGACTCAAAAAAAGTTCCCGATCAAAAAGCGCTCGAGGCAATTATTCCGCAAGCAGATTTTGTATTTTTATGCGTTCCGTCATGGGTAGTGCGGGCCGCGATCGGGGAAATAATGGCCCATCTTTCAAAACATACGATCGTCATTTCCCTTTCGAAGGGCATTGAGCGTGATACGCAAGAAACTATTGATGCGGTGCTTGAAAAATCATTGCCCGTGGGACAACCGTCAGCGCTTCTTGCCGGCCCCATGCTCGCCGAGGAGCTCATGCAGGATATGCCGGGGTTCGCCGTAGTTGCTTCCGTAAACGAGAAAACTTACCAGGCGACCGAAAGTCTTTTTTTGAATACCAATCTCTACGTCGAGTATGCTTCCGACATGCGGAGCGTCGCACTTGCGAGCGTTCTTAAAAACATATATGCGATAGCGCTCGGTATTGCCGACGGCCTCGGGTGGGGGAGCAACCAAAAAGGATGGTTGACTGCCGCCGGACTCCATGAGATGGGGCAGATAGTTACTCTACTCCACGGCAACGCAGAGCTCCTCAAGAGCGTCGCGGGCATCGGCGATTTCCTTGCGACGGGATACAGCTGTTACTCCCGAAACTTCCAGGTGGGCAATGAGCTCATACAAAAAGGCACGTGTGGTCTTGAGAGTGAAGGACTCGTATCTATGCCGGCGCTCGGTACTATGCTGAAAGGTGAAACCGAAAACCTCCCGCTTTTTGAAGCGCTCACCAATATCATACTGCACAAAAAAGATGCCAAAGACGCATTCGCAAAAATTTACCCGCGCAGGTAGGGACGAATCTCACGCGCTCGTGCTCGATATCGGCACAACGGGCGTAAAGGCGCTCGTGTTTGATGCCGAGCGCACCGTTGTCGCGCGCGCCTATGAGCCGCTCAAGAAAACTTTTCCGAAGCGCGGGTGGGTGGAGCAAAATCCCCGCGAGATTCTTCTGCGCGCCGAGCGCGTACTGCGACGAGCAGTTCTCGCGGCAAAGCTCCCGGCGCGGAGCTACGGCGGGTTTGGTATGACAAACCAGCGTGAGACGATCATTGCGTGGGACAAAAAAACGGGCTATCCGGCGTATCCGGCTATCGTATGGGAAGACAAACGGACTGCGCGCGCGTGCGCGGAGCTTAAGAAAAAGGCGGGCCTCTTCGTTCGCCGCGCGACGGGGCTGGAGGTTAGC
>CAYHEU010000109.1:0-1517 GCA_964355785.1 uncultured Candidatus Saccharibacteria bacterium
ACATGGCGTGCATATAAACTCCAATCATGGAGCGGCGGCGGGACAGATCGTTTTCCATCTTCACTTTCACATCATTCCACGTCATGACAGAAATGAGTTTGTATTCTGGCCGCAGGATGAGTATCCTAAAAGTAATGTCGCCACTCTCGCTGAAAAAATTCGCGCAAACATAAAGTAAAACGCCGACCCTTTGTGGGTTCCGGCGTTTGTTGTTAAGTCTTTAATTTTGGTTCAAAAATCAAAAACATTTGCTAAGAAATCTAAAGCTTTTTCAAGTGCCTTACATACGAGTATTAGGATAATTATGGCAATCGAAATCCAGCCGATTAGTACCATAGGAGCTCCTTTCCATTATATTTTTTCTGCAACTCGTAATGAACAATCCCAAGTGGGATAGTACAGTTCAAGTAACTTTTTGGTCAAGAGCTTCAATGCCTGGAAGTGTTCCATATGCAAGAAGGTCGAGCATTGAACCGCCTCCGGTTGAGACGAAGGAGAAGCGCGGCAAGAGACCAAGAGTCTCTATTGCGGCAATAGTGTCGCCTCCACCAATAATCGAATGCGCACTTGATGCTGCTACTGCGTGAGCGAAATCATTTGTAGCATCAACAAATCCTCGTTCATAATTTCCCAAGGGCCCGTTCCAGAGAATCGTTTTTGCTTTCTGTGCCAAACTAGAAAGGAGTGCAGAAGTACCCGGACCGCTGTCAAGAATAATTTCATCGGGTCGTACTTGTCCGAGAGGTGCAATACGCGCCTCCGCTCGTGCGTTTTCTGCGCCAAGTAGTTGGGCAGGAATAACGACTGAGTCTATCGGCAATACTAGTTTCGGATTAGTGAGTATTTTTTTAATAGTGCTCTCGCCCGTTTCTGATACAAGGGACTTCCCCACCTCCTGCCCGGTTGCTTTTAGGAAATCATTTGCTAATGCACCGCCAACAAACACGTGATCATAAGTGTCGAGTAACGTAGTGAGGACTGTTTCTTTTGTGCTAAATTTTGCGCCGCCGATAATCGCGAGTGCTGGGTGTTCGGGGGTCCTCGCTCCTGCAAGTTCCCGCACTTCTTCTTCGAGGAGGAGTCCGCCATAGGATGGCAGGTATTTGGGAATACCAACGATTGAAGCGTGCATGCGATGACAAGTATCGAAAGAGTCTTCCACAAAAATATCGGCGAGTGAGGCAAGTTCTCTTGTAAAAACAGGATCATTTTTTAATTCGCCTTTATCGCGACGCACATTTTCAAGAACAAGAATCTCTCCCGGGGCAAGATTGCGAATCGCGGCGCGCACTCCTTTCCCAATGGTCTCAGGAAAAAAAGATACTTTAGAAATAAGCTTTCCAAGCGCGTGCGCCATCGGAGCAAGAGTCTCAGTCCCCTTTTCACCACTGTGACTTATGATCACCACTTTTGCACCTCGCTCGACGAGGAAGCGAATTGTCGGTAGTGCGCGTCGCAAACGGTAGTCGTTTACGACTTTCCCATCTTCAATTGGAACATTTAGAGCTGCGCGTAAT